>JARGNK010000063.1:0-6376 GCA_029213145.1 Rubripirellula sp.
GCATGCCAGGTCTCACAGGCATTCTAAGAGGGTTCGTCGAAACCAAGTGATTTCTTGTGCGATATCTTCCGCAAGTCCTCGCTTGCGCATCGCTGCGGGCAAAACAGACCACGCGTAGGTTTCGATTTCGAGGTGCCCGGTAAAGTTGTTGGGTGAATCCTCACTTAATAACGCACGCACACATTCCAACACGTCTTGCTGGCTGGTAGTGAGGTGCCCGAATCGTTCCAGGAAAATCGGGACGTGAAAATGAACAACCCACCGCTCGTCGCCACCGACAGGATCGCGTGCCGCCGCTTCTCCCACTTCCTCTTGAGTCTGTTCGGAGATTGGGTTAGCAGCCAACAGATCGGGCAAATCCTCAGCCAGCTTGAATTGACCTCCCGCTAATTGCTGCCCTGTCTGATGGAGGTAACGATCTTCGGCGAACTGTTGCAACTGACCAAGTGCTTCGAGACAACGATCGGCAGCCATCGATTGCCAATCCGCCACGATCGCGCTGCTAACCTGAACCTTACCGATCGTAATCGAGGCTTCAGCGTATCGCCGCAAGACCTCGAGTTGAGGCTCCATCATCACAGCCGAATGGCAGATGTCGTGGCAAACGGTCAGATATTTGCGGTGGACTTCATCGGGCAGATACTTGTCGAACCAGTCGATGATGTCCTCGGCAGAATCGAGAATGCAGCCCGGCTCTGGCTCGATCGCAACGACAATTCGGCGTCCTGTCGTTGATTCAACGTTTTGTAGGTAGTCGGCCAACTGCCGCAAGTTTGCACCGGCTTGGTCCAACATAGAATCGTTTTCGCAGTCGGACGGCCAACCGATCGGCAGTGTACTGATCGAACCAAACTCTTCGTCTTCTGGGAGCAAGCGAGCCAGAATATCGGCCAGCCGCTGCGTGTATTCGAGTCGTTCCGGTTGCCACCAAGCCGGCTGATAGACAGCGCGTTTGACCACATCTTGATGAAAATTGTCGTAGGGAAACCCGTTGATCGTGTATGCACGTAAACGCCGCTGAAGCAAAAATTCGGCGAAGTCATCCGTCTGCGTTGAAAGTTCAACGGCTGCCTGAGCAGGCAACCACAAACCAACCCCCAACTCATCCAAACCACAGGCAATTCGCGCCGAAGCCGCGTACCGTTCCAAATTGCCCCGGATCGATTCGAGGTCCACGCCAGCGTGAACATTCGTGCAATAACCAATGGTGTGTCGAGCAACTTTCAATTCAATCACCGGGCATCCGGGGAGGAAAACTTTCGGGGCATTCTAAATGTGTTCGCTGGGTGGCTCGACCCGCCCCCCCACGGTTTCCAGTCAGAAACGACGATTGCCAATCCACAAAACCGGTATTAAGGCCAGAATAAAGCCGTTTTCGGTCAAATCGCCGTAGGGTTGGCCACCCGAACTACAATTGTCCGTAATGGAGCCCCGCCCAACGCGGAGCATCCATCCACTTGGCTGCAACGGCATGCTGCCAGTACGCCATCCCAACACTTCTATCCGGCTGAAAGCTTAACCGAACGAATTCATGACGCGAACACTCTTGGCCCTGCTGGCATCGTTGATTAGCACCTGGGCAGTAGCACAACCGCTGCCCAATTCGAAGCACTCCGACCCAATCGACCGTTTCTATCAAATCGATCAATGGTGGCCGACGCCGAATGACCAACGAACCGCATCGGGCTCACCGGGCCCAGATTACTGGCAGCAGCGGGCCGACTACGACATCGATGTCACGCTAGACGACAAAAACCAGCGTCTCGAGGGCGTCAGCCGAATCACTTACCACAATCGCTCGCCCCACACGCTGGGTTACCTCTGGGTGCAACTGGACCAAAACCGTTTCAAGCCAGACTCTGACTCCAACAAGGTTCAATCGGCCCCCAACCCTTCGCCGCGGATGTCGTTCCGGGCGATGAACTCCATTTTCAAACGGATGCTGTTCGAAGGCGGCTACAAGATTGAAGCGGTCACCGACTCGAAGCAGCAACCACTCGATCACACAATCGTCAAAACGATGATGCGAATCGATTTGGAAAAACCGCTGAAACCAGGTCAGTCGTTTGAATTCCATGTCAATTTTTCATTCAACATTGTGAATGCCAAGCTGATGTCGGCCCGCGGTGGCTTTGAGTTCTTTGAAAAGGACAAGAACTACATCTACGAAATGGCGCAGTGGTTCCCACGAGTTGTCTCATACACTGACTACACCGGATGGCAGCACAAGCAATTCCTTGGGCGAGGTGAGTTCACCCTAGAATTAGGCGATTACGTGGTGCGAATCAATGTGCCGGACGACATGGTGGTTGCTGCTACTGGTGAATTACAAAACGCGGCCGAGGTGATGGAACCAGCTTGGATCGAGCGGTTGGCCAAAGCGAAAACGGCCACGAAGCCGATGTTTGTCATCACGCCAGATGAGGCAAAAGAAAACCAAGCGAAAGGGAGTAAAAAAACAGAGACTTGGGTCTTCGCTGCGAAGAATGTTCGTGACTTTGCATTTGCTGCCAGCCGTAAATTTATCTGGGACGCAATGGGCGTCGAGGTGGACGGCAAGCAAGTGTTAGCGATGTCTTTCTATCCAAACGAGGCCGAACCACTTTGGAGCCAATATTCCACCGAAGCGATCGCTCACACGCTCGAGGTCTACGGCCGCTATTCATTTGCCTATCCGTATCCGGTGGCGATCAGTGTCAACGGACCGGTCTATGGGATGGAATATCCAATGATTTGCTTCAATGGGCCGCGGCCAGAAGAAGACGGCACGTACAGCAAGGCCACAAAGTATGGATTGATCTCCGTGGTCATCCACGAAGTCGGTCATAATTTTTATCCCATGATCGTCAACAGCGACGAGCGTCAGTGGACTTGGATGGATGAGGGGCTCAATTCATTCTTGCAGTATTTGGCCGAACAGGAATGGGAAGAAAACTACCCGTCTCGACGGGGCGATCCTGAGAAAATCGTGCCCTACATGCGAGGCAGCTTTCAACGGCCGATCATGACTGGAAGCGAGGAGATTCTTCAGTTCGGAGACAATGCGTACGGGAAACCTGCGACCGCGTTGAATATTCTGCGGGAGACAGTGCTGGGACGTGAGTTGTTCGATTTTGCTTTTCGTGAGTATGCCCGGCGTTGGAAATTCAAACGGCCGACGCCGGCCGACTTTTTCCGAACCATGGAAGATGCTTCGGGAATCGATCTGGATTGGTTCTGGCGAGGCTGGTTCTACAGCACAGATCACGTCGATCTGGCGATCTCAGACGTCAAGCTCTACCAAATCGACGCCGGAGACCCAGACCAGGCTGCCGAGCGAAAACGGAAACAGCGTGAAGAAAAAGAACCCACGCTCAGCCAGCAACGCAATAAAGACCTCCGCAAGCGAATCGACTGGCAACCCGGCCTGAAGGATTTTTACAACAGTGCAGAGTACGACGAATTGGCCGTCGAAGATTCAGCGCGCAAATCATTCCAAAAAATGCTCGACGATCTCGATCCAAAAGATCGCGCCATGCTGAGGCGAACGACCAACTTTTACGTGATCGAATTCGAAAACGTTGGTGGCTTAGTGATGCCCGTGATTATGCGGATCTACTACACCGACAACACCAACGAATTGGTGACGTACCCACCACAGATTTGGCGACAAAACAGCAAAAGTGTCAAAAAATTGTGGGTCACCGAGAAGGAGATCGCTCGCATCGTCCTTGACCCGAGACGAGAAATCGCCGACACCGAAGAGTCGAACAATCACTGGCCAGAGCGATTCATCCCTAGCCGTTTTCAGCTTTACAAGAGCAATCGTTCCAGCCGAAACCCGATGCAGAAGGATCGCGCAAAGAAGAAAGCGGAGCAGAAGCCCGAAGAGAAAAAGGACTGAGGCTCCTTTCCAGGCATTCATCGTAGAGGCTTTCCAGGCCTGAATAATGGCGGGGGCCGAGTGGGATTGGGCCCGAGTGGGATTGGGATCGAGTGGGGATATCGAGTAAACCTCGCTCCCTCGCGGTGTCGTACAGGCCCAATGATTTCATCGATTCACAAGAGAACGACAGCAATATGTTTTCTTCCATCTTATTAGCAGCCTTACTGCACCCATCTCACGAGACCTTCTCTGAGTTGGAATGGAACCCCGAAACGGGGCACCTGGAGGTGGCTATGCGTCTCGACGTTCTGGATGAACAATGGCTGAAGCGAAAGCTACAAGGCGAGCAGGCAAGCAAAGATTGGGTCATTCAATACCTGCAAAAGAAATACCGCATCACGGCCCCGCCAGGTGAAAAGAAGGCTGACTCAGCCACCTATCACTGGATCGGTCGCGAAGAAGATGGTTCACACGTCTGGTGGTACTTTGAAATCGAACCTCGCGATCATCAAAAACCGACCTGGATTGATGTCCGCGTGTTGTTCGAGCGGGAAAAGAACTACACTCATCAAGTGGTGCAACTGGATAAGAAGCCACGCCGTTCGCTGATGCTAACAAGTCAGCTTTCACGCCTCCCATTCGAACCACGCAACGAGAAGCCAGGTGCCGGAACCAAACTCCCACCAGTCACCGGTGAAGCAACACCTAGTCGGTGAGGTCATCTCGATCGGCGATGAGATGACAAGCGGGGCCCGCGTCGACACGAACGCCGCTTGGCTGAGCCGACGACTGGGTGAGCTAGGGATTCACGTAGCCTTTCACAGCACAGTAGGTGATACGCTCGCACACAACATCGATGTTTTTCGGATCGCGAGCGAGCGTTCCGACGTGGTGGTCTGCACCGGCGGACTCGGGCCCACTCGTGACGATCTAACTCGAGATGCCCTCGCGGGACTCGTTGACCAACCACTGGAACTGAATCCCGAATCGCTGAAGCGGATCGAAGCAATGTTCCGCCGACGAAAGCGTGAGATGCCCGAACGGAATCACGTTCAAGCGATGTTTCCTCGGGGGAGTTGCGAGATCATCAATCCACAGGGCACCGCGCCCGGGATCGACTTGGCCATCGCACGCGAAGGCCGCAACGATTGGCATTTGTATGCCTTGCCCGGTGTTCCTGCCGAAATGAAAAGGATGTTTGATGAAACCGTCGCCGAACGGATTCTTTCCCTGTCCGGCGATTCCGGCAAGATTCATCACCATGTGATGAAATTCTTTGGTACCGGGGAAAGTGACATGGAAGATCGGCTCGGTGACATGATCTCACGGGATCGTCAACCACGAGTCGGCATCACGGTGTCGGCCGCAACCATCTCGCTGCGGATCACCGCGAAAGCCGAGACGGACGATCAGTGTGATCGGATGATTCAAGAAACCAGAGTAAAAATCCTACAGTTGGTTTCCGAGTTTCATTTTGGCGATGGCGAACTTTTCGAACAGCAACATGCGATCAACGAGTGGTTACAGGAACACCATCAATCGCTCATGGTGATCGAATTCGGCCGCGCAGCATTACTGGGAGATTGGTTCGCCGAGCTAGAGCCGACCACCGGCTATCGAGGTGGACTCTCGCTCTCCACGCCCACCGACCTGCAACGCATGTTCCAAACCGAGAACGAGCGAGACTCGATCGATCGAGCCAAACACGCAGTGGGCGCCGATTGGGCGCTCGTCGTAGACAGTTATCCCGAACTGGAACATGACAGTGATGTCCCGCTCGCTGCCCGCGATGTGCGGTTACTCGTTGTCAATCCGGAGGGCCGCCACTTCGCTACCACTGCGACGCTCGGCGGCCACCCGTCGATCATTCAGCCACGGATCGCGAAGACCGCGATGGCCTCACTACGGAAACACCTGGGGTAGCCGTCGCCGGCAGCAGATCGCCAGAACCTGTGTCTGCGGGGGTGACTTTTACATCACTGGGCTGGATTCCAGACAGCGTTCATTTCCGGGCAGCGTTCATTTCCGGGCAGCGTTCATTGCCGGGCGGGGCATTTCGAGCCTGACGTCGAATGATGGATGGGTGCCTCAGGCTCAAATTGGGTCAATGGCCAAAGTGTGATCAATCCGTGGTCGCGATCAATCACCGGTCAGCAGAAGACTTATGTCAACAAATCGTCTTCAAATTCAAGCTCAATCGGTGAGAAGGGAACGTGCCGAATGGCCGCCCCGCCATTGTGAAATTCGATCCCTTGTAGGCGGTAACCGCGGATTCTTCGGTGAGTATGACCGAAGACAATCCGGCGCACCCCATCAGTACGTTCATCGGGCTGCGCGTGCATCCAGTGCATTAACCGAATGCAGGTTGCACGGCGGCGATGCGCGGCGATCGCCGCAGCTCGATGCATGCGGGTCGCGATTGCTACATCGTAGATATTACTGGCGACCTGAGAGGCTGTTGGCTTGTTCTGCCAACGAATCCGATAATCGGAAAAGCGATCCAGATCCCCT
>JARGNK010000063.1:6386-10010 GCA_029213145.1 Rubripirellula sp.
ACATCGCCGTGCAGCAACAGCGTATCATGCACCCGAATGCAATCGAGTCCGCAGGTAAACCGATCTCGCTGCTGCGCCCAATCGGCAAGTGCTTCGGAAAACACCAAATGCGCGTCGTGGTTGCCGTCCAAAAAAACGAACTGAGTCGTTGGATGGTGGATGTACCAATTCTCTAGCCATTCCAGGGCCGTACGAACGGATTCCGCTTCGTTCTGCAACCGACTCCAACGAAAATCGAATAGATCTCCTCCCCACACACAAAGGTCCGCGTCGGCAATCGCTTGATCAATCAGATCATGATGCTCGTCAGCGTTGCATCGATTGCTAAATAAATGCAAATCCGAAATGAAGGCTAAGCGATTAATGGATGGCTGGTTCGACCAGAATTCAATCATCAGTGAGTTGGTGCTTTCATCCTAGGTGGACAGGTTCGGCTGCGTCGCTCGTGGGGCTACCTGCGATTGGGATTGGATTGCCATCCCTCACTCATTTCTCTGGGGTACACCCTGATACCGCCGCGAGTCGCATTGCTGCGAGGGCTGGGATCCCATTTCTTCGCGTCACCTTCCTTGATGATCTCGTGGACCTGATCAACATCAATATTGTGAAGCGCCGCGAACCGTCTCAATTCTCGATCAAAGGTCTTTTGCAGCATGTCCTCCATCATCTTGCGGGGTGGACTACCCTGCGGCATCAGCAGCGGTTTTTCGACCGTTGTCCGAGCAACCTTTCGGTAATCGTCGTAGATCCTTTTGCGAGTTTGTTCGGGCAATCTAACCTCTCGGTAAGGCTCGGGCTCGCGCGGCTTGATTGTTTTCTCGTCGACTTCGCTGGCTGCCACCTCAGTCGTTGCGGCAACCGGAATCGGCTCACCAGCAGTAGTCACCTCGGACGGTCGTAGTAGAACGACGGCCGCGCCAATCAAAACCATCAACAACATGCCACCACCGAGCAAAGCCGCTAAAGCAATCGCTGCGGAAGGGTCCATTTTCTCGGCGGTATCGCTCACCTGCGGCTGGCTGTCTGGCTTAGGAACAACGGGTTGATGAATATTCCAAACCAAACCACAAGCAGGGCAACGGGTGTTCGCCATCGCTGCGGGAACGTTGGCAGCGGCACCGCAGTCGGGACAGGCAACGCTTCGAATCGACATTGCAAACCACCTTCGGGTGAATAGAACAGGAATTATCTGAGAAACGCACGTCACGTCAGACGCATTAACTTCAAGACAACCAGAGTAGCTTGAAAATAAAATCAGCTCAGCACGGGGGCAACTTAAAAGCAGAACAATTTAGTTGGACAGCCGCTGCGAAGTAGACCCAAGTCGACACAGGCCCCACGTCGAAGCAGGAAACCGGGTACCGATGATTGACGTGTCTATCCATTCAACTTGACCTGCTCCCGTTCGTACAGAGCCCGAACCTCTTCCAAATCGACATCTATCTGGGGTAACTGCGGATTCATATCTTCCAAGGTTTGGCGGACGATGCTGGCGACCGAGGCGTCCCGGTACCATTTGTGATCCGCCGGGATCACGAACCAAGACGCATCCTGCTGATTACATTTCTCGATCGCATCTTGGTAAGCCGTACGGTAGGAATCCCATTTCCCACGGGCTTCGTAATCACCAAGGTTGAGTTTCCAGTGCTTCGCCGGATTCTCCAGGCGTTTTCCAAACCGTTCTAATTGCTCTTGCGGGCTGATATGCAGATAGAACTTTAAGATTCGCGTTCCGCAAGATTTTAGCAACGCTTCAAAGTGATTGATCAACTCGTATCGCTCACTCCAAACCTGCTTCGGAACAATGTCTTCCACCCGAACGACCAACACATCCTCGTAGTGTGACCGATTGAAGATCGACACCATGCCTTTGGCCGGAGTACAGGCATGAATCCGCCACAGAAAATCGTGGGACAATTCCAATTTGCTGGGCACCTTGAAGGGGAAGGTACGACACCCCTGAGGATTCATTCGGCCAAGAACATTCCGAATCAAACCATCTTTGCCAGCGGCATCGGGTGCCTGCAACACGACAAGCAGCGACTGTTTACCTTCGACGAACAAGCGGTGCTGCAGCTCACGAATCGCGTTATTCGTCTCGGAAGTGAAAGCTTTCGCCGCAGACTTATCCGCGAATGGCCCTTTTTCGCGAGTCTCCATCTCGCTCAAATCAACTTTCTGACCCGGTTCGATTCGATGCTTTTTAATAAAATCCATGACAGGTCTGACCAACATGTGATGAGAGAGAATTGACGAGATGCCGACCAGTCTTTATCACTGGCCGTTAAAACAACCCTGACAGATCCGATCCGCACCGATTTTCGGGATGAGCTCTGATTTTGGGACCTGCCCCAATTCATTTTGGGACCTGACCCGACCTCAAGTCGTTCCGGAGCGTCTTTCGATCATGGGCGACTGTTATATCAGGTGCAACAATAGTGACAGGCAGATCGGTCCGAATTGGCATCAATGCCAGACGCGAATAACTCCGACTCGTTTCGCATGCGGGTGATACCGCGTGCGGGGCACCTCACAAAAACGAAGAGAAACACGTGCGTATATTGGTCACCGGTTGCGGCGGTTTTCTGGGCAGTGAAATCGTTCGTCAAATTATTGACCGCGGAGACCAGGCCTTCGGTATTTCACGCAAGGAGTATCCGAATCTTGCCAGGCTTGGAATGGAGCATTTGCGTGGAGATTTAACCGATGCTGACTTTGTGGTTCGAACAATCTCTGACGTCGATGCGGTGATTCACACCGCTGCGATTGCCGGTGTCTGGGGCCCTTGGGAAACGTTTTTCTCGATTAACAAACTCGCTACTGATCATGTGATTGCCGCTTGCCAGCGAAATAAGATCGGCAGGCTGATCTTTTCGAGCAGCCCCAGTGTGACCTTCGATGGCGACCATCAAAGCGGTGTAGATGAATCGGTCCCCTACGCCTCCCGATGGCTGTGTCACTACCCTCACACCAAGGCGTTAGCCGAACAGGCAGTCCTGGCGGCTGATCAGCCGGGGCAGTTGAGAACGGCAGCCCTCCGCCCCCATTTAATCTGGGGAGAGGACGATCCTCACATTTTGCCGAGACTGATTCGTCGGGCTAAAGCAGGTCGTTTGCGAATCGTGGGTGATGGGAAAAATAAAATCGACACCGTGCACGTCGTCAATGCAGCGGCGGCCCACCTTGATGCCTTAGATGCTCTGGGGCAGCGCCCCGAGGAGGCTGCCGGACGCGCCTATTTCATCAGCCAGGATGAACCGGTCGATTGCTGGCAGTGGATCAGCGGTATCTGCCAATTGGCGGGTGTTTCGGCTCCCAGTCGGCAAATTTCCTTTCGTTCGGCTTGGCGAATTGGAGCGACCCTGGAAGGCCTCTACCGAGTGACCAGGCGGGGCAACGAACCTCCGATGACAAGATTTTTGGCCGCACAGCTTGCCAGGGATCACTATTTCGACATTTCAGCCGCCAAGCAGCGTTTGGGATACCGGCCCCGATTGAGTTTGCAGCAAGGACTTCAGCGTTTACAAGCAGCCTGGTCGGGTCGAAACTTTTGATGTTTTGCCAGGTAACCCGGACTGAAATCAGGTATCCCGGACTGAAATCAGGTATCCCGGACTGAAAGAG
>JARGNK010000063.1:10110-25982 GCA_029213145.1 Rubripirellula sp.
CCCGGACTGAAATCAGGTATCCCGGACTGAAATCAGGTATCCCGGACTGAAAGAGGGATACTCCGCCCCAATTCCGACGGCGATACGCGTCAAGTCGGGTACGTCGCCCGTCGCAGGCAGGGTGACAGGAGCGGATGAGAATCAGCGTGAACAGGTTCCCGCCTGAGGGGCGGCCAGTTATGGATCGAGGATGAAACCGGCTAATAGGCTGCGGTGAGATCGGCCCACTTCGCTCCAGATGCCGCGTTGCCCAACGAATACGGGGGAATCGGGCTGCTTTGCATCCTTATAAAACGAGTTCAAAAACGCAGACCGTTGTCAGCTTGCAACCTGATTGGTAGCCTTTTTCTTTGGTTCGGGGCTCAAATCCTCTTTCCATCCACACCCAACCTCTCTCCGTTAATACAGTGATTGCTCCCAATCGTGCCTCTGAGCTGCCGGATGAGCAGCGAATTGTTATCACCGGTATCGGCCTGACCGCTCCTAATGGGAACGACTGGCAGTCCTTTCGGAACGCGCTGCTAGAGAAACGCAGCGGTGTCAAACCCTACGAGGTTCGGTACTTCGGCTCGACGCTTGCCGGGGTCTGTGACTTCGACACCACGCGTTACCAGAAGAAAAAAGAAGTTCGCCGTGGCACTCGGGCTGGCAGTGTTGGAGTTTACACCGCCAACGAAGCCATCAAGCATTCAGGGATCGACTGGCAAAATACAGACAAGTCTCGTGTTGGGATTTATGTCGGGGTCACTGAGCACGGCAATGTGGAAACCGAAAACGAAATCTACGTGATCAAAGGATTCGATTACGACACAAGTTGCTGGTCTCACCACCACAATCCACGAACGGTCGCCAACAACCCGGCTGGTGAAATCGCGCTGAACATGGGGATCACCGGCCCGCACTACACCATCGGTGCCGCCTGTGCTGCAGGCAACGCCGGAATCATTCAAGGCGCCCAAATGCTGCGTCTCGGTGAATGTGACTTGGCAATCGCCGGTGGCACCAGTGAAAGCATTCACACCTTTGGGATATTCGCAAGCTTCAATAGCCAAAACGCGCTCGCCCGGCACGACGATCCGACGCAGGCCTCGCGTCCCTTTGACGTTGATCGCAACGGGATCGTCGTAGCGGAGGGTGGCTGCTTGTACGTGCTGGAACGCTTGAGCGATGCGAAGGCACGAGGCGCCGAGATCATCGGCGAATTAGTTGGCTACGCGATGAATACCGACGCAACCGATTTTGTTTTGCCAAATCCCGAACGCCAAGCCGAATGCGTCAAGATGGCGCTCGATCGAGCTGGTTTAGAGGCGGATCAAATCGACATCGTGAGCACGCATGCGACTGGCACAAGCAGTGGGGATTCGCAAGAATGCCGCGCTCTGCGTACCGTTTTTGGTGAGTGCAAGAATCCTCGCATTAACAACACCAAAAGTTACATCGGCCATGCGATGGGGGCTGCAGGCGCACTGGAACTCGCCGGAAACCTGTCTGCCTTCGGCGACCGTGTCGTTCACCCAACCATTAACGTCGACCAACTCGACCCCGATTGTGAAATTCCAGGGCTGGTTCTCAATGAGCCTCAGGAACTGAAACGGGTTGACTACGTTCTTAATAATTCATTCGGTATGCTGGGCATCAACTCGGTCGTCATCATTGGTCGGGTTTAATCACTCCTAAGTCCGGCAGATCGACCGACGCCACAGTGAATCACCAGAAATAAAAACCTTTTGCCTCCCACCGGAGTTGATCCATCTATGACGCCCGCGGAAATTCGTGAAGAAATCATCGACATTCTGGAAGATATTTCGCCGGATGAAGATCTCGACTCCTTGGACGACAGTCAGGCGTTCCGAGACCAACTGGAGCTCGACTCGATGGACTTTCTCGATATCGTGATGGAGTTGCGAAAACGCCATCGCGTTCAAATCCCAGAGGAAGAGTACGGTAATTTGGCGAGCATGAGCTCAACGGTGACCTATCTCGAGCCCAAGATGAAAGACATCGTCAAAACGTGAGCGGCAATTCGCTGTCAAGCACAGCGAGACAATCCTCCTGACAAGGCGGGGGCGACAGGCAGGGGGCCAGCGGTTCGCCACTCAGGCGCATGCGTCACCTCTTCGGTAGCCCGGCGGCGGTAGCTCTGCCGCGGTTGCTCAGCCTCTGGTTAACCCCAGCCTGACACCGACGGCTACCCCGCGTACGCCCCACTTGCTTGCTCTGGTCTCACATTCACTGGTCTCACATTCGCTGTTGGCCACACCTTGAAGCAGTCAGGCGATCAATCCCGCCTGTTCTCCGTCGCGAAGTGACGAAAACTGGTGGCCCCAAAACCAGTTGAGGATTTCACCAGTCGCCAATTTCACGTGGTGAATGACGGGGCCCGACGGAATTTAGGCGATCCTAGGATTCGTTTAAGTGAGCGAAACGAGAACGGAGTTTGGCACTCCCCTCTCAATCTTGGGATTGAATTGGGTCTCGGGCAGGAATCGGGACTCGGGAAGAAAGTAAGATACTCGCAGAGGAATTGGGATAGTTGGCTAGGAGCGTGCCCGCGAAGCGTTTAAGCTACAAAGGTTAGGTTGGCCGGCATCGGTAAACACAGGAATGATGGCGTTGGAACCTGAAACCAGAATCCATTGGGCCACGCAAGTCGCGAGCATCCGTAAGCGATTCGAAGAAGCCCGTCGAGCGGGCGAAACGTTCAACGGCTTTGAACCTTGGCTGAAGGCTGTCCCGGAGCACATTCGCCCGCTCCTGCTAGATCAACTAGAGACGTGCCAGCTTGACCCGGAATCGATCTCGCCGGAAACGTCTGAACTCTCCGCGGATGGGATCCTCAGCCTGCAGGATCAGGCTCGAGAATTTTTCTACGCCGCACCTGCCGACGTCACTGACGATGCCATTCACCGCTGCCCGACCTTTCGCGGCCTGAGCAGGAAAGCGGTCAAAGACCTCAACCAGAACTTTGTCCAGCAGTCGTTCCCCAGCGGGACAAAGCTACTACGCCAAGGCCAAGCCGCCAGCGGTTTGTATTTAATTCTCGAAGGCTCGGTCGACATCATCGATGCCACCACAGGCGAAAAAATCGATTCCGATGATGCGGGGTCGGTACTGGGTGAAATGTCTCTACTGACCGGAGCTGCTTGCTCGGCAGAGGTGGTCGCGACAGCGGATGTGCAAGCAATGGTGCTCTCGACCGACGGCTACAAACAACTGATCGAAAAACACCCAGAATTAGAAATCGCACTCAGCCAACTGGTGAGCGATCGACTAGGTGGTCGAACGCATGATGCTTTGTGCGGCAAGACGATCGGGAACTACGAACCGGTCCGTTGCATTAGCCGGGGTGGGATGGGCGTGGTCTATGAGGCGCGGGCCAGCGGGGAAGAGCTCTCTGACCATGTTGCACTAAAAATGCTCCGGCATCGATTTATCTACGACGATCAAGTGCAGAACCGATTCGGTCAGGAAGCCAGCTTGCTGGAAGGTTTGGTTCATCCCAATATTGTCCGCTTCCGCGAGCACTTCGTCGCATTTCGCACTCGCTTTTTGGTGCTCGACTTATGTGATGGCTCCGATCTGTTCGGTCTTTTGAGGAGCGAAGGACCGATGGCCGAGCCAATGTCCCGAGCCATCCTGGGGCAAATCGCAGAGGGCCTACTTTACGCTCATCGTCACGGAGTGATCCATCGCGACCTAAAACCGGGTAATGTCCTCGTCGGACGCGATGGCCGCATCCAGCTAACTGACTTTGGCCTGAGTAAGCTGATTGAATCCGAAACTGCGGAAGCAAAAGCGGTTGGCACGCCAGCCTACATGCCGCCCGAACAATTCCGTCCCAGTCAGGTTGGCCCCGCATGCGATTGGTATGCGATGGGCTGCCTCGCCTACGAGATGCTGACCGCTGAAATCCTCTTCAACGGTCAAAACTGGATGAAAATGTTCGAACGAAAAAAGAACTTCAAGCCAAGCGAACACTTACTAAAGCTGAACTGCAGCGATGAGCTAAAAAATGTGATTCAAGGTGCGCTCGAACCCAACGAAGCTGATCGAAGTCTCGACTTAGAAGTCATTTCTAGTTGGGCTGACCAAGCCGAAGGGCTGTTCCCCCCCGAACAATGTGACTGAACCAACATCGCTGCCGCTGAGAATCTCACTTTCACAAGTCACCTCCTATTACATGCAACGAAATTACGCACCGGCCGCCTACCCAGCATAGGAATCAGCGATCGGATTCGGCATCATGTTCTCGAATAGTTTCCGCTGAACGCGTGAGCGCCCAGCGCCCTCTTGCGGATCTGTTTCGTAAGACTTCCCAACCGATCATCGCGATCGGAACCACCAAACCCCAGGTTCGCCTCGATGCTCGTCGACCCTTCGTTTCTGTTTCGCTTCGAGGTCAGCTTGAATCGGCGGGCCTGCACGTGGAACAGCCAAGGGATCAAGCTACCGACCTCTTTTCGCTTGCCATCTTTCGGGGCCTTGGCTGATCGCCCCGTCTTCGGTGATGTGCGAGTTGCCTGGAGTGCAAAAGGCTTAGCGATCCAAGTACTCGTCAACGGCAAACGCCAACTTCCTTGGTGCCGTGAATCGCGTCTCGATGACAGTGACGGATTCCATCTATGGATCGACACCCGCTGCAGTCCCGGGATTCACCGTGCCACCCAATACTGCCACCACTTTCTCTGGATGCCGGCTGGAGGCGGCCCCAGGCGGGAGCAACCCGTTGTCTCGCTGGTGCCAATCGCCCGGGCGCGAAGCCATCCCAAGACGGTCCCGGAAGGGCAGCTAAAAATCGCCGCCAAGCCACGTCACGATGGTTACGAATTATCGGGCTTCGTGCCCGCGACGGCACTGACCGGATTCGATCCCAGCGGTCAACCACGTATCGGAATCTACTATGCCTTGATCGACCGAGAACTTGGCTGGCAAACACTGACGCTGGGACCTGAGTTTCCCGTGATGGACGATCCTAGCCTCTGGGGTGAAGCCGTTTTGGCGTCATGACCTTGGTTCGGATCCTCTGCCTCTGGGCCAGAAAGCCCCTACATCCTGATTCGCAAGCAGTCTCAATCCACCGTCGAAGAACTTCGGCAGCCTTCTATTCTGCGTAAATATTTGAATTCTGGCCGCTGTGGGTGTTACGGAATAGGTTCCGATTTATAGAATTCGGTAAGATTCCGTACCGGAAAGATCGATACAACCCCTAAAGTCTCTCCTCCCGACCGCGTTTGGAGGCGTCGGCAGACGCCTAGAGCAGTTCAACATGGCCTCTGCACCTACATCGAAAGACGTTCAATCCGTTTCTGGCATCACCGTTCGACTTGCCGGTGATTCCGGGGATGGCATGCAATTGCTGGGCACCCAGCTGACCAATACCAGCGCGCTGGCTGGCAACGACGTCGCTACGTTCCCTGACTTTCCAGCCGAAATCCGTGCTCCACGGGGAACGAGGGCTGGCGTGTCAGGTTTCCAAGTCCAGTTCGCGAGC
The DNA here is from genome assembly GCA_029213145.1 of Rubripirellula sp. Lineage (GTDB taxonomy): Bacteria > Planctomycetota > Planctomycetia > Pirellulales > Pirellulaceae > Rubripirellula. The sequence goes on from JARGNK010000063.1 coordinate 15,602, forward strand.
GAGGAAATCTTCACTCCGGGCGACACCCTCGACGCCTTGGTGGTGATGAATCCGGCGGCGATGGTGACGAATCTCGATGACCTCCGAAAAGGGGGCATCTTGATAGCTAACGAAGACGGCTTTAACGATAAAGAATTCAAACTGGCGAAAGTGGAGGCCAACCCGCTCGACGCGACGGTGGTCCAGGACACTTACCGAGTGATCCAAGTTCCTATGACCCGGCTGACCCGTGATGCCGTCGCGGAGTTTGACTTGGGGACCAAGCTCGCCGATCGTTGCAAAAACTTCTTTGCGATGGGATTGGTTTATTGGCTTTTCGGTCGATCGCTCGACCCGACACTTCGATTCATCAATAACAAATTTGGACGGAAACCTGAAGTCGCGGCGGCTAACGAAGCCGCCTTGCGGGCTGGCTGGGCATTCGGTGAAACCACCGAGGCGTTCGGTGAAAGTTACCAGGTCGATGCGGCCAATCTGAAAGCGGGCACCTACCGCAACATCATGGGCAATCAAGCACTTGCCTGGGGGTTGATCGCAGCGTCCAAGCTCAGCGAGAAAAATCTGTTTTATGGAACCTATCCGATCACGCCTGCCAGCGACATTTTGCACGAGCTGACAAAGTACAAGAATTTTGGCGTTAGAACCTTCCAGGCAGAAGACGAAATCGCCGCCGTCTGCGCGACCATCGGAGCCGCGTTCGGTGGATCAATGAGTGTCACCGCCAGTAGCGGACCAGGGATCGCACTGAAGGCGGAAGGAATGGGCCTGGGCATGATCCTGGAATTGCCCATGATCGTCATCAATGTGCAGCGTGGTGGACCGAGCACAGGCTTGCCAACAAAGACCGAGCAAAGCGATCTCCTGCAGGCGATGTACGGTCGCAATGGTGAGTCGCCGCTGCCAATCCTGGCGCCACAGTCGCCCGCAGATTGCTTTAACGTTGCCATCGAAGCCTGGCGAATCGCAACCCAGTGCATGGTCCCTGTCATGATTCTGTCGGATGGCTACATCGCCAACGGCAGCGAGCCTTGGCGGATTCCAACGATGGATTCGCTCCCGAAAATCAAAATTCACCATCCCGAGGGTACCGACCCAGACGAACCCTTCATGCCCTACGCGCGTGATGAGTATCTCGCGCGTCCCTGGGCGATTCCCGGAACGCCTGGACTGATGCACCGGGTCGGTGGGCTGGAAAAAGAAGACAAAACAGGGAATGTCAGCTATGACCCGATGAACCATCAACACATGACGGACACCCGCGCCGCCAAGGTGAGCAGGATTGCGGAGCAAATTCCAGCACAAGAGGTTTACGGTGAAGCGACTGGCGACGTGCTCGTCGTTTCTTGGGGTGGCACTTACGGTGCTTGCCAAACTGCCGTGCGGCGATGCCAGGAAGCAGGCCATCAAGTCAGCCACGCGCATGTTCGTTATATGAACCCGCTTCCAGCGAATCTCGGCGAATTGCTTCGTGGCTTCCGCAAGGTATTGGTGCCGGAACTGAACACAGGGCAATTGCGAATGCTCCTAAGGTCGATTTACCTCGTCGACTGTATTGGGATCAACAAAGTTCAAGGAAAACCGTTCACCGTTACGGAGTTGGTCGGATCGATTGAATCGCATGTCGCCACAGCATCCCGACCGACCGCAGAAAGCAATGCTGGCTAGAATGCGTTATCGTAAGCCAGCCAGCATGATGGCTAGCCGGGCAGCGTCAACGTGGACAACAAACGACGAACACTTGATAACTACCTTCTGTTAACTGATTAACGGCAACTCGCAAAACCATGTCACTTCCCGTTCTTAAACCGGCCGACTTCGCATCTGACCAAGACGTTCGCTGGTGCCCCGGATGCGGCGACTATTCGATTTTGGCGCAGATGAAAAAGGTGCTGCCCGACTTGGGCGTGCCGCGTGAAAAGACCGTTTTCATCAGTGGCATCGGTTGCAGTAGCAGATTCCCGTATTACATGAACACCTACGGAATGCATAGCATTCACGGTCGTGCTCCCACGTTCGCGACGGGTTTAAAATCAACGCGTCCTGACTTGATGGTATGGGTTATCACCGGCGACGGTGATGCCTTGTCGATTGGTGGAAATCACTTCATTCACGCGTTGCGTCGCAACCTCGACATCAACATTGTTCTGTTTAACAATCGGATCTACGGCCTGACCAAAGGACAGTACAGCCCGACGAGCGTCGAGGGGCAAGTCACGAAAAGCACACCCATGGGATCGATCGATCACCCGGTCAGCCCACTGTCGTTGGCGCTGGCGGCTGAGGCAACGTTTGTCGCTCGCAGCATGGATGCGCACGTTAAACATCTCGGTGCCACCTTGAAGCGGGCTGCCCAGCACAAAGGTGCTTCGCTGGTTGAGGTTTACCAAAACTGCAATGTGTTCAATGACGGTGCGATGGCCTATGCCCAAGAAAAGAAGCAACGCCCGGAAAACGTAATTGAACTGGAGCATGGGAAACCCCTGGTTTACGCCAACGGAAAAAAAGGGATCCGCTTGGTAGGCACCCATCTTGAATCCGTCAGCACGGACGACGTTCCGGTTGATGATCTGCTAATCCACGATGAAAAAGATTCGAATCCGTCGATTCACATGATGCTCTCGCGGATGTCCTACCCACACATGCCCGAACCCATCGGTGTCCTACGAGCCGTCGATAATGTGGCAACCTACGACGATCAAATCAACCAACAGGTCACGGACGCTACCGCACAAAAGGGCGACGGTGATCTCGACGCCCTGTTCACCTCCGGCGACACCTGGGAAGTTTCCTGAGCCGCCGGGAACGATGAACGCTATCCTTTCAACCGCTTTCTGACTCTTCTTTCCCATAATTGAAGGATTCAACATGCCGCGTGAAAGAACCTTTTCAGATGCTTCGAAGGCCATCGGCGATACCCCGATGATCCAAATCAATCGCTTGGGCCCCGATGGTGGTGCAACCATCTTTGCCAAATGCGAATTCTTTCAACCGCTCAACAGCGTCAAAGATCGAATTGGCGTCGCAATGATCGAAGCGGGTGAGCGCGACGGTAAAATCACCAAAGATACGCACGTGATTGAACCAACCAGCGGCAATACTGGCATCGCTTTGGCGTTTGTCTGTGCGGCAAAAGGTTACAAACTGACATTAACGATGCCTGAATCCATGTCCGTTGAGCGGCGTGCGCTGCTGCGTGCGATGGGAGCCAACCTTGTTCTCACGCCGGCTGGTGAAGGAATGAAAGGCGCCATCAACAAAGCGGCGGACCTGGTCGCATCGACCGACAAAGCGTTCATGCCGCAACAGTTTGAAAATCCGGCGAATCCAGCGATTCACGAAGCAACCACCGGGCCAGAGATCTGGGCCGACAGTGGCCAGAACATCGACGCAATCGTTGCTGGCGTTGGTACCGGCGGTACCATCACCGGAGTGGCAAGGTTCTTGAAGAAACAGAATCCGAACTTCAAAGCAATCGCCGTTGAACCCAAGCACTCGCCGGTGATCAGCGGAGGCGATCCCGGGAAACACCGTATCCAAGGAATTGGTGCCGGTTTCATCCCCAAGAATCTTGACACCTCCATCCTGGACGATGTCATTCAAGTCGATGATGAAGACGCTTTCGAGTTTGGCCGCAATCTTGCCAAGCAGGAAGGAATCGTAGGCGGTATCAGCAGTGGGGCTAACATGTGTGCCGCTGCCCAAGTCGCTGCCCGCCCTGAGATGAAAGGCAAGCGGATCGTGACGATCATGTGCAGCCTCGGCGAGCGTTATCTCAGTACGCCACTCTTCGGCGACTTGGGACTGTAATCAACCGCGCAAGGCACGCCGGTTTGAAACATATGCCCACTCAAGCGGCCAGTCGCAATGCCAGGCCGCTCCCGAGATAAAAGGCCGCTCCCGAGATAAAAGGCCGCTCCCGAGATAAAAGGCCGAATTCAGGGCGAGGGGTCGGGCGAAGACGCGAGACAGGTTTAACACGCAACGTTTCGTTGTGTTCGCAGGACACGCAATCCTTGCTTGCGTTGGGTGGCAAAACCGGTCGCCTAAGCACTCATCCGAGTATCGTTGCCGCACAAACTTTGCAGAAATCGGTTGCGGCGAATTAATTCGTCACGGGTTCCCACATCAGCGACAGTGCCAGCCTCGATGACGGCGACGCGATCCGCTAAGGCCAGGGTTGTTGGGCGGTGCGTGATCATTACACCAGTTCGATTGACCAAGAATTTTGATAAGGCTTGGTGAATCAACTGCTCGCTTTCTAAATCGATTTGGCTAGTTGCCTCATCCAAAATCAAGATATCGGGGTTCCTTAGAAACGCGCGAGCCAAAGCGATTCGCTGCATCTGACCGCCGGAGAGTCGCATTCCCGCAGCCCCTAGCATCGTCTGGTAAGCATCCGGGGTCTTGTGACGGATGAAGTCATCGGCAAACGCCAATTTGGCGGCTCGGACGACAGCATGCGAGTCGGCGCCGGGAGATCCGTAGCGAATATTATTCTCAATTGTGTCATCAAACAACACGGTGCGTTGGGTGACCAACGCAATCCGACGCCGCAAATCTCGCGTTCGAATCTGATCCAACGGAATGTCATCCATCGCGACTTTACCAGAACACGGATCATCGAATCGGCAAAGCAGACTCACCAGCGTGCTCTTACCACTGCCATTGGGTCCGACGACCGCGATGGTCTCGCCGGACTGAATGCTCAAGTCGATTCCACGCAAGACAATCGGTCCCGATGGATATTGGTAAGCCACGTTATCAAAGCGAATTTCGTTGTGTGGTCGGGCAGGGGATTTCGGCGAATCCGGCTCACCGACTCGGACAGGTTGATCAATGATTTCATAGACACGATTGGTCGCCGCAATCCCGCGTTGCAGTTGTGTCCAGACATCGGCCAACTTTCTGGCTGGATCCGAGGCTCCAATCAAAAACCCAAAAAACAATAAGACTTGTCCAACGTTCAGCGGTTCGTTGCTCATCCGTATCCCAAGCAAGCTTGTCTTGCCATTAACCACCAGATATCCACCTGCCAAAATCGCAAGGCCGACCGTTACCATCCCCAACATCTCACTACTGCTGCGGGCTAACGTGTTGTAAAACGCCATTTTCATCGACTTGCGATAAAAGCCCAGGATTCCCTGGTTGAACTTGGCACGCTCAAACGCTTGCGTATTGAATGCTTTGACCACACGAATTCCAGCAAAGGAATTTGTCAGCATGCCATACAGCTGACTCATCTCCTCCATTGCTCGGCGGCTCGCTCGCCGAATCGCTCGGCTCAAATAGGTCATGACCAAAGCCAAAACAGGAGTTACAACCATGACAAGGAGCAACAGACGCGGACAAACAACCATTGCTCCGCCCAGGCAAACGATCATCTTTAATGGCTCGCGAACCAATCGGCCGAGCAGTACCGTTAAGCCGGCCGAGACGTGTGAGATATCGTTGGTCAACCTCGCAGTGAGATCCGCAGACCCGTTCTCCCCGAAGGAATCAAGATCAAGATGGAGCGCCTTGCGAAAGAAAATCGCGCGCAAATCAACCGCCGTTCGCTCCGCAATGTACTGCACCAACAGCAAATTGCTCATCAATGCAATCAACTTGATCGCTGTACCAGCGAGCAACAGAACGACAATCAAAATCAATGTCTGGTACGGCGTATCGGGCGCGAATCGATTGACCCACGGCTGAGCCGACTCAAGCATTCCCAACTTGCTCGATGCTGCGGTCCAGCGAGTTTGAGCGAAATCAAGCTCCCGATCAATCGCTGTCAAATCTTCGTCAGCGGCATCAAATCGATCACTCGTTAGCAAGCAGATCTCGTTTTCCAATTCTGCCAGCTTCCCCTCAGTCTCGCCCAACTGAGATTCAACGTATTCAGGCAGACTATCGCCCTTAAAGACCACTTCTACCATCGGGTAGAGCGTCCCGATGTTGGCCCCCCATAAGATGGCAATGACTAGCGAGGAGGCCAAAACCCCCAGGATTGCCGCTCTTCGGCGGATCGCTAACTTCAATATCCGGCTGAAGCTTTTCATGTACCAGGGCGTGGGCAGAGTCAAAACAGAGGCTTAAATCAGAAGACGCTCCTCTTTTAGCGAACCACCCGCAACACGGCTAGTCGAATCCTTCGCTAGCGGAATTGGTGTCCAGCGCGGCTGCCACAGCAGTGGATATCCAAACCGCCCGCAACTCTGCGTCCTTTCCAGCTGGGAAACGCGTCCTTTCCAACAGGGATGCGTTAATCCTCGCAACTTTTCAGCGCAAGTTCATTATTCAGTCGCCTAACCGTCCGCTACCATCTGCACGCAATGATGGGAATGAATTGTGACACGAGGTCAAAACGCAAACCGGCGGTATTACCGACTTACCCAAACCTTCATTCTTCTGCCCGCCCTTCATTCTTCTGCCCGAACCTCGCGGAACCCTACCTTCCCACTGTTTGATTGTTGCGAGGCAGCCCCTAGGATTCCGCTCGACCTCGCCAAGCGACCTGCCGACCGAGTAGGTGATTGGCGAGTGCGACCCACTGCAACAGCACCAGCACGAGTACCGAGATGCTGTGAAACAGGACACCTGACCACGGCTGACGAAAATGCTTGGCGGCAATCGCACGCGGGCCGTGACCAAGAATAACCGCCAAAGCTGCAATCACTGCGGCGGCCCAACTTGATTCCACAATTGCCCAGATTAGCACGACCAACGGCAGCACGGCTCCACCAATCAGCATGATTGTGAACGGAACGATTAGCTTCGGATTCGCAATACCCTCCACCGCATTCTTTAGCACGCCACGAATCACTTCCGCCGCGTTATGGTACATGCGACACTCAGCCAGTTCGGTCCCATCGATCACATCGGTCATCAAATCAGCGTGGCGGTATGCGCGGGGCAATTTCAAACCATCATGGCGCGACTCAGCAATCGCTTGATGCGTTCCTGCTTTGAGGTATTGGTCTTTTCGCGTCAAGAACAACTGTCCGCAACCGGCGGCGAAGGCTGGATCAGCGCTGCCTCTCATGCGATGTAGCGGCAAGTAGCCCAACAGGATGAAGTGCATGAGCGGGATGATCCATTTCTCTAGCCAGGAACCGGTTTGCTGATGGGGAAAGGCACTCAGCAAGGCAACGGCAGTGCGTTGTTTTCGGTCCAGCAAATCGGCGAGCGCCCTTTCACTCAGTCGCACATCCGCATCCAAAAAGACCAGATGATCGTGACTGGCTGCATCGGCTAATTGTCGACAGGCAAACTGCTTGCCATTCCAGCCCTCAGGCAGCGGTTCGCTGGTCAACAGCCGAACTCGTGGATCGGATGCCGCCAAGTTCTGAACAATTTCAGCGGTTGCATCCGTGGAATGGTCATCCAGCACCACGACCTCTAAATCGACCTCCTGATTCGCCAGTGCTGCTCCGACACTCGCGCCGATGGAACTCGCTTCGTCCCGCGCGGGAATCAAGACTGAAACACTCGCTCGTTCCTCTCTGTCCACGGGATGACGGGAACGTTCAAAAAGGAACAGCGGAACGTTATTCCAAAACATCCACAGCGGCAGGAAGGCAAGCAGAAAGGCAACGATTGAAACAGCCAGGATCATTCAAATTGATTCCCATGTTGGGGGCGAAATCGTTTCAGCCGCGACCAAGATTTCAAACGGCGGAAAAAGTCATAAAAGCCGCCAGCACCGACACTCCCTCGGATCAAATGATCGAACTGATCCGATGAACGTGTTATGGCGGACTGAGACAACTCCGTCTGATTTTTTCGCAATCGTGTTGTCAGTAATTGATTCCAATCTGGCTTGGAGAGTCCACGCTGCTGCTCGACCCAAATCGGCTCACCCAGTCGAGCCAGGCAGACAGGCAATCGCTCGTTCCAGAAAACGTACTCCAACGCCAGCGGGACCGCACACCCGGTCTCCAAGCGACTGCACAAGTGAGCCAAGCCGGGCATTAATTCCGCGGAGTGATCTCGACTGTCGGCAAACTGACCCTCCGGTGTTAACCAGATCGCTGTTCCAGGTTGGTTCAGGATCGCCATGCTTTGCTTCAGGAAGGCGGCTGCACCACTGGTTGTGTTCATTCGCACACCGTAGAAGCCCAACTTGCCAAATACGCGATATTGCTCGAGCGCCTCAGCGTCGATCGGAGCATAAAACTGCCGTCCGGGGAAAAGCGACCGATTCAGAAAATGCGCGATCAACGGATCCCACCATGACGGATGATTGCCGTAAACCAACATCGGCGAGTTGACAGGAATCTCACCGTCATACTGCGAGCCTTTATCGATGCCGATGGCATGGAAATGCCTCGCCAGAAATGGCCTCAAAAAACCGTGAAAGCCGTTCTGAAACCAACCCTGTACATTCGGCACGTCGTGTTGCTGATTCATATCTGATCTTGTGAGACCACCTTTCGGCGTCTCACCACCAACTTTCACTGGACATCGAAGCTGGGAATTTCAGAATGCATGCCCCGCCACTGCGGGCATCCACCAAATCCAACCACTCGACTCGGGCGACGTATTCATTTCAAACGGAGTCTACCAAATCGAGGAATCACCTGCGTCTAACGCGACAGGAAACGCCCCTTAAAAAAACAGGCGATTTCCCGGCAAGCCTGTTTTCGTGGCAAACGCAGACTGATGTTCCACATCAATATCAATCTGGCAGTAACTGATCTCGACGGAGCAAATCCAGCATCTTGGCTACGATTTCGGGGTTCTCATCAGCGAGATCGTGATCTTCACCGATATCCTTCGTCAAGTCGTACAGTCGCCACTCCGGCTTGGTCGTCACTGGCTTCTGATTACGGCGGGAGGACTTTCCACGATATTGGACTAATTTCCATTGCTCCATTCTCAGGCCAATGGAGGTTTCACCTTCCTGGCTTGCCCAATACAAGTATTCGTGCCGCTGTTGCTGATCATTGTCACCCCTCAGCGTCGGGGCGTAGGAAATACCATCGATCCCAGCAGGCGTTTGGGCATCGTGCGCTGGAGGCAACTCCACACCGGCCAACTCGCAAGCCGTCGGCACAAAATCCCAGAAAGCAGAAGGAAGTTCGGTCGTCGAACCGGGCTCAATCGTGCCGGGCCAGCGAGCAATCAATGGAACTCGAATTCCCCCTTCATGCATCGAACGTTTGAAACCGCGCAATCGACCGTTGGAATCGAAGAACTCGTGATTATGCCCACCTTCCTGGTGAGGACCATTATCCGACGTAAAGAAAACCACAGTGTTTTGATCAATGTCCAGAGCCTTGAGCAGCTTGAACAAACGTCCGACATCAGCATCCATTCGAGAGATCATCGCTGCGAATCCTTTCTCCGGATTCGGCCAATCACGATCTTCATAAGCCCCATAGTCTGGCACCTCCATGCCGTCCCCTGAAACACGTCCACCTTCATTATTCGCATGTGGAATCGTCCAGTGAATGTGCAACAAGAAAGGCTCCTTGTGATGATCGCGTACAAACTGCAAAGCCCGCTCGGTCATCACGTCGTGTGAGTAAGTCACCTTTTGGGCGGCCACCCGGCCACGTCCGTTGGGATAATCCCCGATCACATTGCCGGGAAGTAGAAGTTGCTTTTTGTTCTCCCACAAGAAAGCTGGATAAAAATTGTGTGCATTGCCTTGATTGAGGTAGCCGCACCAATAGTCAAAGCCGTTCTTATTGGGATGGCCAGGTTGATCGACTTCGCTGGGATCGTTGACATTTCCTAGGGCCCACTTGCCCACCCCTCCGGTGGCATAACCAGCCTGCTTTAATAAGCGAGCGACAGTCGATTCGGTACCGCTGAGGCTTCTGGGACGATTCCCCGTTAGGCCAGTGTGGCCTACATGCTGTCCGGTCCACAGCACCAGTCGGGAAGGACGACAAACCGTGTGTCCAGCGTAATGGTCCGTGAATCTCATTCCCTCGGTTGCCATCTGGTCGAGATTTGGCGTCTGCACAACCGCTTGGCCATAGCTCCCCAAATCGCCGTAACCAAGATCATCTGTCATGATGTAAATGATGTTTGGGCGTTCGGCAGCAAGCAGTAAACCGGATAGGGAATAAAGCACCGCCAACAGAGAAAACAAGATTCGATTAGGAAAGGCCATCAGATTCCAACGAAGTGGGAGGGGATCGAGTACGCCTCTAGTTTCTTCGCTGCCGCAACCATCGTCAACGATCCGGAGAAACGCGTCAGATCATGGCGAACTCGCTCGATTCGCATAAACCAGCGATCATCGGATAAACCAGTTCCGGTCAAAGCACAGAAGCCCTGCCCAAAGCACAGAAGCCCTGCCCAAAGCACAGAAGTCACAGCACAGAAGCCCCGGTCACAGCACAGAAGCCCCGGTCACAGCACAGAAGCCCCGGTCACAGCACAGAAG
>JARGNK010000063.1:26082-29109 GCA_029213145.1 Rubripirellula sp.
CCCGGTCAAAACAAAGAAGCATGCCCCGGAGCGGCGGGTAAACCCTGCTTTGCATGAGGACACCCCGCTTTACAGAACGACACCCCGCTTTGCAGAACGACACAGCGGCTTGCTGAAGAACACGCCGGTTGCCAATGGCCACAGCCAGCAAGTGATCCTCCCACGCCTTACAATCTGCTGCGTCAAACCGTACAAAATGGCACGGCACTCAGTCGCTTCTAACGAGAATCACCATCTGGCGAATGAAATGGAAACATTGCTGCTGATTGTTTATTTGCTGGTTGCGATCGGCTTTTCTTTTCTTTGCTCGATCGCCGAAGCGGTCCTCCTGTCGATCACGCCAAGCTATCTCGCGGAACGCCGCAAGGACCCCAGTAAGTCATCCCAACGAATTGTCCAGCTCCGCAGCAACATCGACCGCCCACTGGCGGCCATCCTAAGCCTGAACACCATCGCACATACTGTTGGAGCAGCAGGCGTCGGAGCTCAAGCCGCCAAAGTCTACGGCGACTCTTACGTTGGAATCATCAGCGCTGTGCTAACGCTTTTGATCCTTGTGTTCAGCGAGATCATCCCCAAGACGATCGGTGCCCTTTACTGGCGAACACTTGCCGCCCCGATGGCATTGGCTGTGCAATGGCTGATCCTGGCGTTGCTGCCTCTGGTTTGGCTTTCTGAATTCTTAACCCAAGTACTCTCTCGGGGTCACACACCTAAATTAGTGACACGCGAAGAAATTTCCGCCATGGCCGGTCTCGGGACCGAAGAGGGAATTTTAAGGGCACGAGAATCCAAAATCCTCGACAACCTGCTGCGGCTCGATTCGGTCATGGTCGAACATGTCATGACGCCACGCACGGTGGTGATCGCCTTTGAACAAACGCGAACGGTTGAATCCATCACCGAAGAACTCAAACAGACACCTGTCTCTCGATTACCGATTTATCAGGAGCGGCGAGACCATGTGACTGGCTTCGTCCTAAAAAGTGATTTATTGCTGGCGTTGGCATCGAACGAACAAGAACGACCGCTACAAGATTTCATTCGCCCCATCCACGCTGTCCACGAAACCGACTCAATCACCAGTGTGTTCGATCATCTGCTAACCAACGGCGCGCACATCGCGATAGTCGTCGATCAGTTTGGTGGGATGGAGGGAATCGTCACCCTGGAAGACGTCGTCGAGACTCTCCTCGGCCTAGAAATCGTCGATGAACATGACCAAGCAGCCGATATGCAATCAATTGCCCGCCAGCACTGGCGTACAAGACTAGAAAAGCAAGGGACCAAGGTCCTAACCCCAAATCAGGATTCCAAACCGGAACCGGAACCGGAACCGGATTCGAAATCGGAATCAGGCCAGCAATCGAACCAGCAACCGAACCAGCAAACAGGGCCGGAGCAGCAGTCCGACAATTAGCCGTTGATCAGGTGCACGTGGACTTCCGAGCGGAAATCGCGATCACAGCATTGGCATGCTCGATTCCGAAGTTTCCTTCCACTTGCATGCGAAAACACGACCCGTCTCCGTTCGTTTGCACCCACGTAGCAACGAATACCCTAGGCGATGGCGAGTAAAAAACGGGTGGCCCAAAGGTCGATTCAAGTAGAATAAATTAGCCGGCCTTTATTATCTCAGCACTCGCAAATCCCTTGCTCAGCGCAGGAAGGTTTCGCGCAGACGAACATCGCAAAATGCAAAACCCTGAAATCGTTATTATCGGTGCAGGCATCGTGGGCTTAGCAACGGCCATGAGGTTGCAACAGCGGCATCCGGAACTGCGGATCGCCATCGTCGAAACAGAAAAACGAGTCGCAGCCCACCAAACTGGGCACAATTCTGGGGTGCTACATTCGGGAATTTACTACAAACCTGGATCACTCAAAGCGATCAATTGCCGGGCAGGCAAATTCGCGATGGAGGAATTCTGCACCGAGCACGCCATCCCTTGGGATCGTTGCGGCAAAGTGGTTGTGGCAACGAATCAAGATGAATTACCGCGTTTGGACCGAATTGCCGAACGTGCGACTGCCAACGGGGTCAATTTTGAAAGAATTGACACCGATCAGTTGCGAGAGCTTGAACCGGCCGCCGCTGGAATCGCCGCGTTGCATGTCCCCGAAACGGGGATCGTCAATTTTCGGCGCGTCTGCGAACGGATGTCGGGTTTGATTCGTGACTGTGGCGGCGACCTGCGGTTAGAATTCCAAGTCACCAGGATCGCGGCCAAAGGTTCGTCTGTGAAGTTGATCAGCCAACGCAGCGAAACGCTCGAATGCGACCGAATCATCAATTGCGCTGGCCTGCAAAGTGATCGCATTTGCCGCTTGGCTGGTGGAGATCCGCAAATCAAAATCGTCCCGTTTCGTGGCGAGTACTACGAATTGAATCCAAAGAGCCAAGAACTTTGCCGCAACTTGATTTATCCGGTTCCTGATCCCGCATTTCCTTTTCTAGGGGTCCACTTCACCCGCATGATCGATGGTGGCGTCGAATGTGGACCCAATGCGGTATTCGCCCTTTCGCGATCAGGATACACATGGCGGGATATTCGCTTGGCTGATTTAGTCGACGCGATTTCGTATCGCGGATTTCGTTCACTGGCCTGGAAACATTGGCGAATGGGAATGGGTGAGGTGCATCGTTCTCTCAGTAAACCGGCATTCGTAAAAGCACTTCAGAAATTGATCCCGCAGATCAAATCAAGTGATTTGGTTACCGGCCGAGCTGGCGTTCGTGCCCAGGCCGTTACCCAAGATGGGAACTTGTTCGATGACTTTTTAATTGAAAAAAGCGAGCGAGCAATCCACGTCCTGAACGCGCCCTCTCCAGCGGCTACCTCAGCACTTGCGATTGCCGACCAGATCGTTGCCAAAATGTGACTGGCTCGCACGAATTCGATTCAACCAATCGAACCTCAAACGCCTCAATCTTCGCCAAACGCCTCAATCTTCGCCAGCGGAGCAATGGTGCGGAGCAATGGTGCGGAGCAATGGTGCGGAGCAATGGTGCGGAGCAATGGTGCG
>JARGNK010000063.1:29209-37067 GCA_029213145.1 Rubripirellula sp.
GAGCAATGGTATCGCGGGATTGGACCATCACTCTCATTCCCTGGGTTCATCGTAACAATGGCTTCCTCGGATCAAATGACCGGCATATCAGAAGACGCTGCACTCCACTCTTAACACGCCGAGAAACCCCGGGCTCCGATGAAAGCCCAACTACCATGCCAGCGGATCAAAAACACGACAATCCAAAACTACCATTCGTCAAACTACCATTCGTCAAACTACCATTCGTCAAACTACCATTCGTCAAACTACCATTCGTCAAATTACCATTCGTCAAATTACCATTCGTCAAATTACCATTCGTCAAATCACGGATCGGGAAGTACTCCTTCTAGACAAAACCAATCAAGATTGCGACTGTCAAGACTCCATTTCATGCTCGGTGAAAGCTACACTACAAGAACGATATCCCTCGGACCAGGAGAGCAAGCATGACCGAGTGGTTCACTCATCTTTTTAGCACCGACGGTTTCCCAGCCAGGTGGAATTGCGGCGCAGGCTGGGAAGAGGAGCCAATTCTCGGCTGGGTCCACATTGGCAGTGACATTGGTACCTTTCTCGCCTACTACGCGGTCCCAATTGTCGTTGCTTACTATCTCTCACAAAAGCCGGAAATCTGGACTCGCTTCCCGAAAATTTTCTGGGCCTTACTGGCCTTGATATTCTTTTCCTGCGGAACGGTGCACTTGATTGAATCCATCATTTTTTGGTTTCCACACTACCGACTGTCCGCTTTATTCAAAGCTCTGACTTGCTCCGTTTCTTTGGTCGGTGTTTACGTCTTATGTCGATCGCTTCCTATCGCACTCAACTTAAAAACGCCCGCTGAATACCAAACGGAAATCAACGAACGCCAGCAAGCAGAAATGCAATTGGAGTTCGAAAGAAACTTGCTACACACACTGATGAATCACTTGCCCGACGCCATCTATTTCAAGGATTTCTCTGGCAAGTACCTGCGAATCAGCCAATCGCTCGCCAGCAATTTGAATTTGAAAGATAGCAGCGAAGCGATCGGAAAATCGGAATCTGATTTCCTCTCCGAAATTGAAGAATTCGCCAATTATGACAACCAGGTTCTGGCGTCTGGCCAAGCAATCATTGGCCAAGTGACTCAGGCTCCCTGGGACAAAAACAACGAGACTTGGTTGTCGATCTCTCGCTTGCCTCTTTATGATCGCAACTCTTCCCCCATCGGAACATTTGGAATCGCGCACGACATCACGGCGATCAAACGTTCAGAACAACGCTTCGCGATGCTCGCACAACGCCTGGCCTTACCGCCAGAAACCAACCTTCGATCGAAAGAACCGATCCACCTCTCCGACTTTGGCCTGCGAGATATGATCACTTGCGGATCAGACATTCGGGGGATGGGCTGGACCAGCGATAGTGTCAACGCGCTGAAACAAAACATTGTTGAGTATCTTTACCAGCGAATGCAGGACACCGATGGGAATCCAGCATTTTCGTTGGTCAGGATTTTCCACACCGAGCGTTTTGATGCACTGGAACCAGAACTACAAGCAGTAGCCCAAGCGATGGTTCCCAACCAACCACTGAAACCGCAAACCCGTTGCTTGGTCCTCCGAGGAACAATGGGAATCAAGCGTGAATGGAACGACCCGAAACAGTCTCGGGGTCATCGAGTCATTCCACTGCCTAGCGTTCAGGCAGTCAACGAATTACCGATGATTCAGAGAATGATCGAAGAACTTGGGATCGAAGTTGGCAAGTTGCTGGACTCAAATGGCGAACCCCACGTCCGTGAACCATACAGTAGCGTTTTTCACATTCCTGAAGCCAAAGGAAGCAAATATCTACCAGCCCAGAAAGACTTCGTCATCCCCAACGAGATCCGCTCGGTCGTTGGCTTTGCCGAACAGATGCCGACTGGTGATATGCTCGCCGTGCTTTGCTTTTCAAGAGTCCCAATCCCACACCGAACGGCGGTACTGTTCTCGCACCTCTCGATCAGTGTCAAACTGTCACTACTGGCAATGGACCCTTCCGGACAGCGAGTGGAAGCACAAATCCAATCCGTTGATACGATGCTAAAGAATTATGAAGGTGTTGTCTGTGACCAGGAAAACCTCATCAAACAGGCGATGCTGGATCTGGAGCAGGCTCGGGACGAAGCAAACAGGGCCAATCAAACCAAGAGCGAATTCCTCGCCAACATGAGTCACGAAATTCGGACCCCCATGAACGTGATCATGGGAATGACGGAACTTGTACTCGAAGGAAATGTAAATGAGGCGGAACGTGAGTACCTCAATTCCGTACTCGACTCCGCTGATTCACTACTCGGCATTATCAACGAGATCCTTGATTTCTCAAAAATCGAAGCTGGAAAACTGGAAATTCATGCACTCCAATTTGATGTGCGTGAAGAAGTTGGTGACATGGTTCGCTCACTTGCCATTCGCGCACACCGAAAACAGATCGAACTGACCTACGAGATCGCGCCCGACGTTCCAGACACCCTCGTTTGTGATGTCGCTCGCTTGCGACAAGTAATTGTGAATCTGGTCGGCAACGCAATCAAATTCACCGAGAAAGGGGAAGTCGTTGTCTATATGGAGGCGCTGGAGGTCGGTCAGCGAGAAGCCAAAATCCGGTTCCGCGTCGTCGACACCGGGATCGGGATCGCGCCGGATCGGCATGAATCTATCTTTGACGCGTTCGCACAGGCAGACGGTTCTACCACGCGAATTCATGGCGGAACCGGCCTTGGATTGAGCATCTGTAGCAGCATCGTCGATCGTCTGGGGGGACAAATCGAACTCAAGAGCGAGATTGGTCAAGGAAGCGAATTCTCCTTCACCATTTCCATGCCAATCGGATCCGAAGATCCAGCAACACGCATTCAATCGACGGACCTACTAGACGTTCCAGTAATACTGGTCGATGACAACGCAACGAATTTGCAGATTCTCAACCGGACCGTGTCCGCCTGGGGCATGTCTTCGGTCCTTGCGTCAAGTGCCACCGATGCGCTGGACTTGTTGAAATCATGGGACCTTTCGTTTAGCCCCTTACCGATCCTGATCACCGATGTGCATATGCCGCACATCGATGGCTATCAATTGATTGAAAAGATACGTGAACAAGAAAGAATTGCTGACCTGCCTGTCGTCGTTTTGACCACCGGTGCACTGCCTGACGACGCCAAACGCTTCGAACGCCTGAAAGTCGTTTCACATCTGATGAAACCGTGCAAGCAACGAGATCTCATGGCGGCGGTATTGAACGCCCACGGAAGCCAAATGCTGATCAAGCAGCCGAGTCGCTCAAGCCCAACAAGCTCTCAACCGGTCCGGTCACTTAATATCCTGTTGGCTGAAGATGGAATCGCGAATCAGAAATTGGCTGTGACAATGTTGCAACGTTGGGGGCACCGTGTTAAGGTCGCGGAGAACGGTGCTTTAGCTGTTAAAATGTATGAATTGGGCAACTACGATCTGATCTTGATGGACGTGCAAATGCCCGAGATGGACGGTCTTGAGGCAACCAGAAAGATAAGAAGTCTCGAAGCCAACACCCAGCGTCATATTCCTATCATCGCGATGACGGCGCACGCCTTGGTCGGCGATCGGCAACGTTGCCTGCAAGCCGGCATGGATCATTACCTGACAAAACCCATCCACAAAGAAAAACTCGTCCAGGCGCTAGAAATGTTCGATCCTCAATCTGGCAAAGAAGACGACTCAGCACCACCGTCAGGGGCAGGAGATTCCGGCAGTCCAATGCTCAATTCAAACCAAGACGGAATTGATCTTTCCGGTGCTCTGCAAGTCATGGAGGGTCAAGTTGATATCTTGGTCTCTGTAATCGAGGCACTTCTTGAAGAAGCCCCTGAATTGCTTAAGCAACTCGAGCAAGGCTTGGCGGAAAAGAATCACGAAGCAACTGGACGCGCAGCACACACCATTAAAGGCGGGTTTCGAATCCTGCAAATTGAAGAACAGGTGTCCGACTGGGATCGCCTGGAAACTTGCGCTCGTGAGGGAAAACTTGACGAAGTCAGCAGCTCACTCGACGAAGTCAAGAAGGCAACACTCACCAGATTGGCTCAACTGCAAAAATTTGTCGACGACCACCAGGAGTGAATGACCTCGGTGCGTCACTTGAGCTGCATAGAACGAGCAAACAATACCTGGGCGTTTGAGTGGCCACGGCATTTGCTGTGAATTCGCTTGCGATGACCAAGTATTGATCGTATCTCTACAACGCAATTCCCTGTCGATGATACAGTGATGCAAATCGATTACGAATCAGCTGATCACGATTGAGGATCATCTGCCGATCGATTGAAAGCTGTGAAATGCAAGCGGCGATTTCTTGCCTCAAACTCCCGCCTGAGCGACCACCGCTTTGCATTTCTGCAATCCTTCAACCGCGACTTCCGCTGCGTCTCTTTCCCAATAAAGAGGGTTGAACAACTCCAGCGAAAACGTTCCCTGAAAGCCGTTTTCAACTAGCTGCCGGATCAAGCTTGGCAGCGGGCAAACCCCATCACCAGGGAAGACGCGATCTTTATCAGCAATCGAATCACGGGGCGGTGCGTCGGGATAGTCATTGATGTGAAAGCAGTGCATCCGGGATGCTTCAATCATTCCCAACGATGCGAAGTCATTGCCGCCTTTGTAGATGTGATAAAAGTCGGGTAATACACACGCTTTGGGGTGTGCGGCACCAGCAGCGACGTAGGCTAACTCGCTTAATTGACTGAGCGTTGGCGAGAACCCCCATAGCTCCAACTGTGGAACCACTCCCACCTCGTCTCCCACTTCCAGCAAGGCTCGGTAACGCTCGGCAATCACAGGCAGCGGCGGGGGAGTGCTGTCATTACGGTGTGCTCCAACCGGCGGCGCAGCCACCTTGTTTCCACCAATGGCTTTCACCAGCAACATTTCGCGTCGAGCATCTTCTAAGCCTTTCGCTCGCGCCGCATCATCGTCGACGATCCAGTTGGCGAACCCGATTGCACTATCGACCGTCAATCCAAGGTCAGCGATTTTCTTTTTCAAGTCTGGCAGGCTACCACCACTCTCAGCAAATTGCTGTATATCACGAATCCAGGGCTCGATTCCGTCGTATCCCGCCGAAGCGGTGACGTCGACTTGTTTGTCCAAAGGCAGCTTTTGGCCACGAATGGTGCTCGTATTGAGGGCGAAACGAACCGGCTTGGCAGCATCTGCCTCAGCCGCGTTACATTGGGTGGCAGGAATCGAAGCGGCGGCAGTCATGGCGGAAGCGGCAATTAGGAGGTCGCGACGTGGGATCATCTTGGCTGGCTAACAAACGAGAGCGAAATAACTTCCCGATTGTAACAACCCGCGACCTCGGTTGCGCGAACTCTAGTCGCGTGACTTGCTCGACCAACCACTGAGCCTTGCGGCTTCGAAGACACTGAGCCTTGCGGCCTAGAAGAGGCAGGGCGTCACCGCCTCAGAGATGCCGAGCGAAGTGACTGGTCTGCCGCAGCTCCGAACACGCGGCGAAACTCGATCTTTGCCAATTCCTGCAACCTTGAGCTCCGCAGCACAGCGATCGCCATCCGATAGGTATCGAAGGCACCGGTTTCATCACCCCGCTGGTACAGCTTGCGAGCATGGCGAACCAGCGCCTTGCCTTCGGCGTCGGGATTGCTTGTGCGATCGAGCGTAGACGAGTTTCCAAGCGTAGACGAGTTCCGGTGTCGCCGCAGAAATTCTTCGGGCGTACCTCCGAGCAACTGTCGATCCATTTCGCTCAGATCGATGATTTGGACATGTGCCGTCGCTTGGCTGACCCCCTGTGACTGCCCGAAGCTTCGATTCAACCCTCGACGCGATGATCCGATCGCGGACGTTTTATTACCACCCAAGTACATCCCACCACCATCCGGGACAAGCACACTCCCGGAAAAGTTAAAGAACTGAAAGGTGGGAAGCTGAACAACGGTGGGAAGAGGATCTTGGGCCGAGCACCGATGGAGTCCCGCGACTCCGGCAGCGCAGAGCAGAAATGGCAATACGATCCTTCGCGTCTGCGACATCACTTGCTCTACTCCCCTTTTTTGATCTTATCGCCAAATTCGCGATTGAACTTACGGACTTTGTTTTTCACGACCGCCTGGCAATACGGAGCGTACGGATTCAACCGGAAGTAGTCTTGGTGATACTCCTCGGCTACATAGAACTTAGTTGCGTTTTCGAGCGTCGTCACAACCGGCCGTCTGTACTCACCCGACGCGTTCAGTTTCTCAATGAACTTTTTCGCTCGTTCTTTCTGTTCGTCGCTGTGGAAGAAAATCGCACTGCGGTATTGCGGCCCAACATCCGCACCTTGGCGATTCTTGGTCGTTGGATCATGGGTCTTGAAGAAGACTTTGAGCAATTCTTCGTACGTGGTCTTGTTCGGATCAAACACGATCTCGACCGCTTCCGCATGGCCAGTCTTTTTTCCACAAACCTGTTCGTAGGTTGGGTTGGGAACATGGCCGCCGATATACCCAGAAACAACGTCTTTGACGCCCTCCATCCGCTCGAAAACGGCCTCCGTGCACCAAAAACAGCCGCCGGCAAAGGTGGCCACCGCTTCGTCTGATTTTTTTGCAGAATTGCTTGCGTCGGAGACTGGCTGGTCCCCTGAAACGACACTTCCCATGATTGCGCAGAGAATAATCGGGCTCACTGTCGGGGCCATCAAGGTACTGCAGCGCTGTATCAATCGGTACATCTCGGTTGTCCTGTTTTCTTAAGGGCGGGCAACCCCCACAAGGGGACTCACTGGATCATGTAAGGTCACTTCCGAACTTCCCCACGACCTCTATCATACGCAATCATACGCACAACGGAGCCGATTACGCCAAGATCGGTCGGCGAAAAAAACGGGGAACCTATGACTCAGTACTTCGATTTTACGCATACGGTTCAATCCGAGGAGATCGACGCCCAAGGTCACGTCCATAATCTGCGTTATTTGCAGTGGACACTGTGGGCCGCAGGAGCTGATACGCGATCGAAAGGCTGGGACGCGGAAAAAGCCCTCAGAGAGGGCTTTGGCTGGGTTGTACGCAGCCACGACGCGACCTATCGCGCCGCTGCGTTATCTGGTGACTACATCACGGTACGGACCTGGGTTTCCGAAATTGCCAAGTTTGCCTCTCGACGAAAATATTTAGTCTGCCGAACGGAAGACAAAACCGTTTTGGCCCGTGTCGAAACCCGCTGGGTCTATGTCGACCTCCGCGTCCGAAAAGTCGTCAAAATTCCCGATTCCGCGAGCTCATTGCTCACTATCAGCGAGCAAACACCGCCTCTGCCATGGGAGTGAACAGATGAACGCTAACCACAAAGATTGGTATCTCATTCGCGTCCTGCAAGCGGTCGGCTCCATCTCGCTGCTAGCCTTCGCCGCCGCTGTGATGCCGATGCAGTGGATCATCGAAACGGGCCAATGGTTGGGCTTTGATCCATTCCCCGACTCACCACTCACCTTTTATTTGGCCCGCAATCTCTCGCTGCTGTACGGCTACATCGGTGCGTTGCTGTTGCTCGTCTCTTGGGACCTAGATCGGTACCGTCCACTCGTTTGGTACATCGCGGTCGGAACGATGAGCTTCGGACTGCTGCAAGTGGTTGTCGATTCAATGAGCGCGATGCCCACTTGGTGGACGCTTGGTGAATCAGTTTCCACGTTTCTCGGCGGTGTGCTGCTCTATCTTCTCGGCGTCCACAAAAACCAACCTGACCGATCGCACGCGGTCAACAAGTAGCACACCTGCGAATCACCGTACTCGTACTCAGCAAAGCGGTACTCGTACTCAGCAAAGCGGTACTCGTACTCAGCAAAGCGGTACTCGTACTCA
>JARGNK010000309.1 GCA_029213145.1 Rubripirellula sp.
AAGCACACCTACGAGTAGCGGCAGTCGTCAAGACTTTCGGCCTTTCCCCGCAACGAAAACGTCAAGACTTTCGGCCTTTCCCTCAGCGGAAGTCGTCAAGACTTTCGGTCTTTCTCGGTAGCGGGAGTCGTCAAGACTTTCGATCCGCTCGACGGGTCTTGCCGAAACTCTTGACGA
Organism: Rubripirellula sp.; assembly: GCA_029213145.1. Taxonomy (GTDB): domain Bacteria; phylum Planctomycetota; class Planctomycetia; order Pirellulales; family Pirellulaceae; genus Rubripirellula. Next base: position 178 of record JARGNK010000309.1, read on the forward strand.
GTTCCGCTACCATGACATCAGGCTTAAGTCACTCGAAGGACATCTCATGAAACTGAATAAAGATTGGCTCATCGCTATCGGTGGTTTGATGGGTTGGTTTGCAATGTTTGCAACCGCCGCGGCCGCGCCGCGGCCGAATGTTGTTGTCATGTACGTCGACGACTTGGGTTGGCAGGATATTGGCTGCTATGGCGGACCGGTCAGAACGCCGACACTCGATCAGCTCGCCGCAGACGGTGTCCGCTTTACCGACTTTCATTCGGGCTGCGCTGTCTGCTCGCCGTCGCGTGCGACCGTCATGACTGGGCGGCACCATATTCGCTCCGGCATCTATCACGTGATCAACGATCGCGATCACGCCATGCACCTGCTTGAAAGCGAAGTCACGATTGCAGAAATCTTGAAACAGAACGGCTACGACACCGTCCATCTTGGTAAGTGGCACATGGGCCTGCCGTTTGGAGGCAGGAAAAAACCGACACCTTACGGTCATGGCTTTGATTACTGGTTTGGGACGGAGAACACGGCCCACCCCAGTCATAAAGATCCGGTGAACTTCCATCGCCACGGCAAACCGTTGGGGCAGATCGAAGGTTACGCCTGTCAGATCGTGGTTGATGAGGCCATCTCGTGGCTGGAGCAGGAACGACAAAACGACACGCCGTTCTTTCTCAATATCTGGTTCCACGAACCGCATTCACCCATCGCCGCACCGGACGAAATCGTGGCGCACTACGGGGATCTCGATGATCCGGCAGCCATCTACAGCGGCACAATCGAGAACACCGACCGCGCCATTGCACGTTTGGTCGAGAAGCTGAGAGCCATCGACGAGCTTGAGAACACCATCATTGTTTACGCGTCGGACAACGGCAGTTATCGGCCCGAGCGCAACGGACCCTTGAAAGGTTCGAAAGGTGCCAACTTCGAGGGCGGCACTCGAGTCCCTGGCATCTTTTACTGGCCAGCTGGAATTCCGGCTGGGCAGATTGAAAAAGAACCCTCTGGCGTGGTCGACCTCTTGCCGACGATCTGTGGTCTTGCGGAAATCGACAAACCCGCGGGAGTTCACTTGGACGGTTCTGATCTCTCGCCGTTGCTGACCGGGCGACGAAACGAATTTCAACGTCACATTCCATTGTTCTTCTTGTTGCCGACATCCAACCCAACGGCAACCGTCCGAGATGGCCGGTTCGCGTTGGTTGCCTGGCGCGATTATGAACTGCCTAAAGATATGGGAGCGATGAGCGGACTGATGAATCAGGTCGAAGTGATTCTGAAGCGTGAAAACAGCCCCGAGCTTCGTGATGGTGGAAGACTGTGGAGCAAGATGTTCAACACGAAGTTTGCCAACAAGGAAGCTGAGACGCTGCGAATTGAATTTCTGAAATTGAACCGTTTTCAGGAATCATGGATCCCGACCATTAAAGCCGGTGGCTACAAACGATTCGAGCTTTATGACCTCGACGCGGATATCGGACAGACGACCGACATTGCGAAACAGCAGCCGGAAATCGTGAGCCGACTCAGACAGCAGCTCCTCAACATTACGACCAGCGTGATGTCCGACGGCCCCGATTGGAATCTGCAGGCCGAAGGCAAAGAGGCTTCGAGTGCCGATAGGACCACGATGGAAACGAAGACTCGGATTCATCGTCTCGCCACGACGAAACGATCTGTTTTCGATGCTTTCTCCTACTTGAATCGCATTCCCGAAAAACCGTTCGACGAAGAGGCTCCGGAAGATCTCGCCGGACGGATCTTCAGTCGTCTCGCTAATCAGGAAGGTCGAATTCTGCTCAAGGTGCCAGATGGGATGGATCGGTCTGCCTATGAAGGCTTCAAGACGTTTCTCAGGTACGAAGGAACGACCAGTGTCGGCAACTGTTCTGCCTGTCATTCGCTGCCCGGTTTTAGTGACGGGAAATCACACATCGTTACGAAAGCGGGGGAAGCGAGTCTCACACCTTCGCTGCGTAATTCTGTCAGACGAGGAATTGACCTGAAGAAGGCACTGGGGAGGAAGCTGGATGCTTTGCATTCGAAGAAATCCGGAGCAGCAGCCAGGATCAGCGACGAGTATTCCACCATGCAGCTGAGCACAGAGGACGTGTCGAACTTGATCGCGTTCCTGAAGCTTCTCGACGACGTCTCCGACGAGCGGTTTCGGGAGCTGATTCTCAATGCCTCCGTGCTGGATACATCCCCAAATTAGGATTCCATCCATTTTGTGTCCACGATTGGACAGCTCGGCTGGTTTTTTGTTAGAGAAAGCCGGGTAGACTTTCGAAGTGCGACTACAACACAAAACGCTAGTTAGACAAAGCTCGATGATGCAACAATTTGTAACAACCGCCAGATTTTGTGCTTCGCCGAAACTTCTGAAGAGTTTCGCTGCGTGCGCCTTCGGATTAGCGTTTGTTCTGGTCATGACCGGCTCGGCACAGGCAGAATTCATTCGCGGCACAGTCGTCGACGAATCCGGAAAGCCGATCGAAGGCGTCATGGTGTCCGCGATCGACGATGACCACCGCAAATGGACGTCCGTGTTTTCTCAAAAAGATGGTTCATTCGAGATCACGGGCTTGCGAAAAGTGGATCACAACATTCGCGCGCGGCTGATGGGGCTTGCGGATGAATGGAGCAGCGGAGTTGCCCCGGGAACTGACGACCTTACGATCCAAACGCGGCCAGCCAAAGGCGAAGAGCTTGAACTGCAGCGTCCTGCTAGCAGCGCGTTCAGCATGCTTGAGTTTGACGACCCGCGCGACCGCATGAATTTCAAAATGATGTGCTCGTACTGTCACCAAATTGGGACACTCGGGTTTCGAACACCTGAAGAGCCCGTCGATTGGGAAACCATGTTACGGCGGATGGATGGTTTTGGCGGCCTTTATCCACACACGCAAAATACGATCGTCCAGCGTTTGATGGACACCTACAAAGATGATGCAGTCGATAAGTGGCCGACTTTCGAACCGCCACCGGCTCCAACGGGTGCGGCGGCCGCCGCCACCATCACCATGTGGGAAATGGACGAACCTCTCAAGGGATCGTTCCATGACCTGGAGCTTGGCCCGGACGGAAACGTCTACGCAGTCAATCTCAGCCAGCATCGACTGCTTGTCTTGGATCCCAAGACGGGAGAGCAGCGAGCTCAGCAATATCCGCGTGGCACCTATGGTCCGCATTCGATCGAAACGGCGAATGACAACAGCATGTGGACCACCATGTGCGCAACGGGCCAGATGGTTCGGTACGACGTCACGACGCGTGAGTTTGAAACGTACAGCAGCGCGGAAGCGCCCAAGCGGCGCGGCGGGTACCCACACACGTTGCGAATCAACCCGGAAGATCCCGAAGGCCTGATCTGGTACACCGACGCCGGTTCGAATTCCTGCTTCTGGATTCATCCTGAAACACATGAGGTCAAGGAATACAATCTGCTTAGCGCCGGTCAGGCCATGGGGGCAGGGCGAGGCGAATCGCGTGGCATCACGCCGTACGGAATCGACTACTCACCCGTCGATGGCACCATTTGGTATTCCAAGCTGAACGGCAATCGCATCGGTCGCATTGATCCGACCGCCCCGGACGGCGACATCAAAGAATGGAACCCGCCCTTCCGAGGTCCTCGTCGTTTGCACCTCGCACCAGATGGTATGGTTTGGGTTCCCGGATTTGGTTCCGGTGTTTTCGCAAAGTTTGATCCCGACACCGAGCACTGGACGGTCTACGAACTGCCCGATGCTGAGAATCAGACACCGTACGCATTGAATGTTGACAAGGAGGGCATTGTTTGGGTCTGCGGCACCGGTAACGACACCATCAACCGCTTCGATCCAAAGACAGAGACACTGGTCGAATATCGCCTGCCCACGCGAGTTTCCTACACTCGTGAAATCGAGTTTGATGATGACGGTAACGTGTGGACAAGCACGTCGGGTCCAGCACGCCACATGGAGCGGGGCGTTGGTGCCGTGATTCGCATTTCGGTGCCCAGGGAATTGCCCGCAGGCGGAGGGATCAAACTCACGCCAAAGCACTATGACGGCAATCACGATATCGGGAATCTCGCTGCGGCTCCAAAGGTGG
>JARGNK010000064.1:0-20949 GCA_029213145.1 Rubripirellula sp.
AGTCCGTAGGATGGAACAGCCAATCTTGGACGTAACTTGCGGAAACATGAAAGATCTGACCAACGTGTCCGCGACTGATTTGCGATGCAGATTCCAAGCACAACGGATAGTAGCGAATGTTGTAATTGACCGCCGCAGCTAAGCCAGATTCTTGGGCGAGACGAACCAGTTGGGATGATTCTGCGGTGTTCATTGCCAGCGGTTTTTCGCAGACAACGTGTTTTCCAGCACGCAAGGAGCGTTGGGCTTGGTCAAAGTGGAATCGATTGGGAGATGCAATGTGGACGACTTGCACGGAGTCGTCACCCAGTAAGGCTTCAAGTGACGCGTAGCCGGTTTTTAAGCCAAGCGTTTCAGCCGCCTGAGACGACTTTTGGGAGGTGGAGCCAAGGATGCCAACAACCTCCACGCCGGCACGCTGAAGGCCTTCAACGTGGACGGGGCCAATGAATCCAGTTCCAATGACGGCGGCTTTCAGGTTCGACATGCAACGGTTTTAAGCGACAGGGAAAGCCCATACAACCATCCAACAAAATCAGCACTCGTGCTGAGCCCTAAGGCCAGTCAGAGCGCGTGCTGACCCCGGGGAAACACGACTCCGGCAGCCTGGTGCCGGAGTGTGAAGCGATTGGTAGGTCAGGATTCCTTGGACTTGCTCCTGAGACGCTCGATGTCGCCCTGAACCGATTCATGCTGGCGTTGTAAATCGCCCAAGCTTTCACGTTCACGGTCGACCACCTCCGCTGGTGCCCGTGACACAAAATTGTCGTTGCCAAGTTTCTGTTGTTTGCCGGTGATCTGTTTGATCAATTGCGATAGCAGTTTTTCCAGTCGCGATAGTTCGGCATCGACGTCAATGAACTTTTCGAGATCGACATGAACGTCCATCTCAATGGACGTGAGTGCCAGCGGAGCGTCCGTTTCAAACGCTTTCGCATCAGGTCCTAGCTCAATGACATCGGCACCGGCCAAGCCCGCAAAATAGGCTTTCATCGGTTGCAAGCGTGATTGAGCCTCTGGGTTGCAGCGAATTGCGACCGGCACCGTTTCACGGGGCGGGATGTTTTGGCTCGCACGGATCTTGCGAATTGCCCCAACCACCTCTTGGAATTCAGCAAATTGTTGTTCGATCGACTCGTTGTAGTCGCTCTGATTGGATTCCGGCCACGGTGCGATCATGGCGAAGTCCGCCGCCGCGACAGGCTCTGGAACACCTCGTTTCGGGGCTGCGCCGGCAAGACCCTCCCAGATAGCTTCGGTTACGAAGGGCATGGTTGGGTGTAACAATCGGAGCAATGTATCCAATCCGTGCGCCATCATTGACTGGACGATCGGACGCTGTTGCTCGTCGGCCAAGCGTGGCTTGGCGATTTCGACATAGAAGCTACAGAATTCATCCCAGGCGAAGTCATACAGAACGCGTGTGACCTCGGCGTAGCGATAATGTTCAACTCCCTCGGTGACCTGCTTGGTCACTGTCGCAAGCCGGCTAAGCAGCCAGCGATCTTCTAATGGCAAGCTGCTGACGTCAACCGATTGAGGTTGGTAGCCATCCATGTTCATCAGGGAGAAACGAGCCGCATTCCAAAGCTTGTTGACAAAGTTGCGGGCCGTTTCAAATCGCTCACTTACCACAAGGCCGCGCAATAAGGATTTGTCTGCTTCGGTTTCAGCCCATTGTGTAGAAAAGGCTTTTCCGCAGCCGGGGCAATCGATACGAGGCAATGCACGATTCTTTTTCGTCTGGTCAATGAGTTTCTCGCAGTGCGGACATTCGTACTGAACCGGCATCCGAACATCTTGTGTGTCGGTTGCCAGTCGAGCCAGTCCAAACCGCAATGCATCGGGGCCGAACTTGTCGATCACGTCGATCGGGTCCACGCCGTTCCCTTTGCTTTTGCTCATCGTTTCGCCATTGCCATCGAGAATCTTGGGATGGATGAAGACTTGGCGAAACGGAATGTCACCCACGTTGTTTAATCCCATCAGTACCATTCTGGCGACCCAGAGTGTGATGATATCTCGTGAGGTAATCAGTGCGCTCGTTGGATAGAAGTATTCCAACTCTTTGGTTTGGTTGGGCCACCCCAGTGTGCTGTGGGGCCACAACGCGGATGAGAACCATGTGTCGAGAACGTCGGGATCTCGCGTGAAACCGATTGCTTCGAGCTTTGCCTCGCGCGGATCGTCCTCGTCACGAAGGCAAACGAATACATGGTGAGTTCCATCTTCGGTTGAGTCGACTCGGTGGCTTAGACCTCCGTTGCCATCGGTAAGGGATTCCAATTGCTGGACGATTTCTTGCGAGTCAGATTCGCCCAGGCCGGTCTGCGACCAGATCGGAATCCTATGTCCCCACCAGAGTTGACGGCTGACAGGCCAATCCCGTTTTTCGCCCAGCCAGTCGAGGTAGCCTTTGCGATATCGCTCGGGGAAGATTTCTACCTTGTCGCTCGAGACTGCATCCATCGCTGATTGCGCCAATTCGTCCATTGCGACGAACCACTGATTGGCCAAGTACGGCTCGATTGGGGTTTTGCTCCGGTCGCTGTGGGGTAATTCGATATCGCGATCTTCAACGTCACCGAGCAACCCGATTTTGTCGAGGTCGGCGACGATGGCCTTTCGCGCCGCAGGGATGGTCATGCCCTCGTACTGTCCACCTTCGCGATTTAGCGTCCCGTCGGGTTGCAGAATATTGATCATCGACAACTGGGCCCGCAGTGCGACTTCGTAATCGTTCGGATCGTGAGCCGGTGTGATTTTTACGCAGCCACTGCCGAATTCTGGTTTAGCCCACTCGTCCGCGATCAGTGGTATTTCACGATTCACCAACGGCAGCATCAATTTGCGTCCATCGAGTGCCATGTCACGCAATTGAAGCAGTTGCGGCAGCATCGACTCGCGACGTTGAGCGAGTTTTTCCAATTCGGAATCGATATCGGCTTGGTCCTTTTCGCTCGCTTCGGCTCGCTTTTGTCGTAGTTCAGCTTCGATTTTATCGAGCGCCGCAGCGGGGTCTGGGTGAACGGCTACGGCGGTGTCACCAAGCATGGTTTCGGGACGCGTGGTGGCGATTTCTACCCGATCCGGTTCGCCAGGTTTGGCGGCAATCACCGGGTAATACAAGTGCCAGAAGTGCCCCTTCTTTGTGACATTTTCGACTTCATCATTGCTGACCGCGGTCTGCAAGAATGTGTCCCAATTGACGAGACGTTTCCCGCGATAGATCAGTTTTTTACTGAACAGATCAAAGAATGTAGCTCGGACTGCGGTGGCGCACCTCTCGTCGAGTGTGAATCGTGTGCGTTCCCAGTCGCAGCTGCAACCCATGCGTTTTAGCTGGCCCAGGATGCGTTTTTCATATTGATCTTTCCACTGCCAGATACGTTCGACCAAGCCTTCACGGCCAATGTCGTGCCGCGACAAGTTCTCTTGCTCCTTGAGACGCCGTTCGACGACAGCTTGGGTGGCAATTCCGGCATGATCGGTTCCTGGCATCCACAACGCTTCGTAGCCTTGCATTCGGCGCGTCCGAATCACGATATCCTGCAGCGTGTTGTTTAATCCATGTCCCAGGTGTAGCGCACCGGTCACGTTGGGCGGCGGGATAACGATCGTGAATGGTTTCCGATCGGGGTTAACTTCCGCATGGCCACAGCGAGCTTTTTCCCAAGCTTCGGTGATTTGGCCAGCAGCGGTTGCATGATCAAAACGATCAGGAATCTGGTTCATCAGTCAATCGGTTGTATCAGGGAATAAGTTGGTGCCACTGCCAGCGTTAAGCAACGCCAGCGTCAAACCGTGCTACCGAGTGGGTCAGTTTTCGCCACCAAGTGGGAGCTCGTCCTTGTGGAGTTTGTATTCGACGGCGTCAACAAGCGCCTGCCAGCTGGCTGCAATGATGTTTTCACTGACGCCGATCGTGCCCCAGGTTTCGTCTTCGTCGCCACTTTCGATGTTGACCCGGATGGAAGCCGCAGTGCCGGCACCCGAATCGACGACACGAACTTTATAGTCGATCAGTCGCATCTCCTTGAGGCAGGGGTAGGTGCCGAGCAATGCTTTGCGCAGAGCGGCGTCCAATGCGTTGACCGGGCCGTGGCCTTCGGCGGCATCGAACCATAGCGTTTCGCCGACGTTCAACTTAATGATCGCTTCGGCGAATTCGCAGGTGTTCTTGCTATCACGATCACCGGAAACGACCCGGTACTTAATTGGCGAGAAATGAGGCTCGAAGGTTCCTGCAATCCGTTTGACGAGCAAGTCGAACGAAGCTCCGGCGTTTTCGTACTGGTAGCCTCGGTTTTCCTGGCGGACAACCTCGGCCAAAATCTTGTCCATCAGTTCTTTGTTGCCCTCAATGTTATGACGAGTTGCAACCGCAACGATGTTGCTGCGGCCCGACAGTTCACTGATCAGGATCCGCCGTTCGTTTCCGACCAGGGTGGGGTCGATGTGCTCGTAAGTTTTGGCGGCTTTGTTGATGGCATGCACATGCATGCCGCCTTTGTGGGCAAAAGCGCTCTGGCCAACAAACGGTTGGTTGTTGCGCCATTGAAGATTCGCCGTCTCGTAGACGTAGCGACTTAATTCCGTGAGGTGCTGGAGCGACTTGCCGCCCAGAACTTGATAGCCATCTTTCTTCAAGGCGAGGTTGGAAATCGCAGAGATCAAGTCGACGTTTCCGCAACGTTCACCGATTCCATTGATCGTCCCTTGGACCTGAGTCGCTCCGGCATCGACAGCAGCCAACGTATTGGCGACGGCTAATTCGCCATCGTTATGACAATGGATTCCAATCTCCACGCCATATTCCTTCACGCCCTCGATGGCGGCACCGGTCACCTCTGCGATACGCTCAGGTAGCGTCCCGCCGTTTGTATCGCAAAGCACCATCCATTTTGCACCCGCCGCTGCGGCGGTACGGAGCGTTTCGATCGCATAGGCGGGATTCGCCTCATAGCCGTCAAAGAAGTGTTCGGCGTCATAAATCACAGTCGAATGACGGCCTAGGAATTCGGTGCTTTCTCCGATCATCGCCAGGTTTTCGTCGAGTGAAACTCGCAGCACTTCTGTTGCATGGTAGTCCCAGGTTTTACCGACCAAGGTGATGCAGGGGGTTTGAGCTTGGACGAGTGCCTGCATTCCTGGATCGTCTTCTGCCTTCATTGATTTGCGGCGAGTCATTCCGAAGGCGCAAACCTGAGTCGATCCGAGATCTTGTTTACGAATTTGCTCGAAAAAGGCGACGTCTTTTTCGTTTGAGAGTGGATAGCCGCCTTCGATGAAATTGACTCCAATCTCAGCCAGCCTACTGGCGATGCTGAGCTTGTCTTGGAGGGAGAAACTGACACCTTCTCCCTGCGATCCATCGCGGAGAGTCGTGTCGTAAATCTGAATCGGTTTGGCTGTCATGTCGAATCCGCAGTTCGAAATACCGTCGGCGTAGCGTAAGGATACGAAAAAACCCCCGAACCTAAGCAGGCCTCGGGGGTGAATTGTCAGAACAAAGTTGATTTCGGCCCACCGGAGTCTCCTCCGTGGTTGGCCGTCCCCCGCGTCAGTGGCCGATCGTCGTGCCAATCACCGGGGCAATCGAAATAATTAGGTTAGAAGCAATCATCTACACAGAATGACTGCTCTGGCCAAATGTGTCAATTCCACGCTCTCACGCTCGCCGTTGGCGGAGCAGGGCTACTCGCCTCTGATTTCGATTCATTGGACAGCTCTGACGCTATGTCGCGATCAATGGCGGCATGATGATTTTCAGTCGAAATCTTGGCCACGGTCGTTCGTTGCGGCGGTTTAATCGGAACGTTCCCGATGACCTGATCGGGCAGGATGCTTTTGGTCAACATTCGATGTTGTGTTTTGGCATCATCAGCACTGCCTGCGTGGTAGGGTTCGGAGGACAAGTCTGTCCAGAACTAAAACTCAGCCCAATCGACCCCGCTTTCTTTCGCGGTATCAACGAACCCTGACTGATCCATGAATTTCACTTCTCCTGAGAACGCCGCGAACAGGTTGCCAAATGCACGCCTATTGGTGATTGCGATTTTGTTGTCAGGGGTAGTCGCGAGTGGTTGTAGTCAGCTGCGTTTACCCGCGATCGATTCGACCGGATCTCGCCTTTGCGCACCGAAACCAACGACGACAACTTTTGCTTTGCCTGCATGCTCGGATGGAGGTTGCCTCAGTGCAAAATGCGACAAGTGCAAGAAGCACTTTGACGATTTTTGCAAGCATCTCAAGCGACCATTTCAAGTACCGGATCCAGCCTTCGTCGAGCCCGTACCGGCACCACCATGTCCACCCCCCGGAAGTTCAGCGAATGGTGGATGTGGTTGCAATGGGGCACCGGGAGACACTGGCCCGTGTGTCCCGGGGCCGGGGTGCAGTGGATCTTGCAAGGATGGGCCACCTGCGGTTTTGTACGGTGAGGAATGTGCCTTAAAGGCAAAGACGCGGCTTCCCGATCGTGGCAAGCGTGGATGCATTCTGCTCTCTCCCACAAAGGTCGTTGTGCCTGTTGGTGGGGAAGTCGTCTTGTTGTCAGGCATCTGTGGGACCGACGGATACCTGCAGGTGAATGAGCCGTTGGAGTGGATGTTGACCCCCGATAGCGTTGGCACTTTCATTGAAGTCGGTGACGACTCACCTGGTCTGTTGCACAAGCTCGCGGGGGCCAAGCCTCGGCCGCAAAAAATCGACACCGATTTCGCGCGGGGATTAACGAGTACCAAGCGAATGCTAATCACGCGTGGGAACAACATAGCGCGTGACGACGTGCAGTTAGAAAAAGGTCAGGCTTGGATCACGCTCAGCAGTCCCAGCGAAGGAACAAGCCACGTGACGGTGCTGGCACCTGAGAGTGAGTGTTGGGATCAACGGAAAGCGACTGCCACGATTTATTGGGTTGATGCCAACTGGCAATTCCCTGCTCCGCAAATTGTTCCCGCTGGCCAGCCCGTCGAGTTAACGACGCGTGTCACCCGGAGTGAGCGTTCTCTGCCGGCTCGCGGATGGAAAGTGCGTTACGAAATTCTGCAGCCTGAGTTGGCGACGTTCGATGCAACCGGGGGAGCCTCTGTTGTCGAAGCGAATGTCGATGATTCAGGAAACGCAACGGTTCGCTTGGTACCGACGCCGGGCGCAGGAGGATCTGCAACGGTAAGCATGCAGGTCATTCGACCGGGAGGAATGTCAGACAACTTGCCGACCTTGACGCTTGGTGGTGGGCAAACTTACGTGACATGGAGTGCGCCCCAGTTGGGGCTTCGCGTGGCAGCACCACCGGTGGCCAGCTTTGACACACCTGTGCAAGTCGTCGCGAACGTTTCTAATCCTGGAAATCAAGCGGCTCGGAACGTCGTTGTAGCGGTGCGGCTTCCAGCCGGCACTCGCGTGACAAGTGCCGATCGTTTTGCCCAAGTGTTACCCGGCTCTGTGACTTGGGAGATTGGCGAGCTTCCTCCTAAGACACAGCTTGATCTGTCGATGTCTGTCGCCGCCCAATCCCCGATTGAATTGGTGTTTCAGTCCCGGGGTGAGGGTTTAATTGCCGAGGAAACGGTACGAATCGACGTCTTTCGTCCATCGTTATCGGTGAAAGCGACGCCGGTGATCGAGCGAGTGGAAACAGGACGACCCGTGCGGTTCAACATCGACGTTACGAATACAGGCGATCGCCCGCTGCAAAATGTAATGCTTACGGCGACCGGCGATTCTGAAATGATCCACGAGGGAGGGCAACGCACCGTGCGAAATCCTCGCGAGGATGGGCCGTTGCAACCGGGCGAGACATGGGGAGCCGAAGTCGTATTTGTGCCGACTTCATCTGGGCGCCGGTGCGTCGCTTTTGTGGCGACAGCCGATGCGGGCCAGCGAGCAGATGTGAATGGGTGTGTAACGGTCATTAATCCCGTGCCGCAGACGCCCAGCTTATCGGCCACCCTGCAAGCAGAACCACAGGTCTTGGTGCAACAACCAACTTTGATTCGCGCTCGTGTCTCGAACCGGGGACTGGGCCCGGCCAGTAAAGTGAAAGTCAGTATCGATTTCCCTGTTCAGCTGCAATTGTTACAAGCCACCGAGGGTGCCGATCAGTCACGCATCGCCCAGAGCAACGTTTCTTGGACGGTCCCTCTGATCGAACCGGGGAAAGAGGTTGTTTTGGAAGCTCAATTCAGTCCCCAGGCTCCTGCCACCAACGTGCAAGTCCGGCTTTCGGCAGTCAGTTTTGAAGGTGTTTCCACAAAAGCGGATGCATTGATGCAAATCACGGCAGGCAACGTTGCACCGGGAAACGGGGCTCCACCCGTCTTGCCCCCAAATCAAGGAACGGCCCCGCTCTCGGGTGGCGGGAATTCACTACCGTTACAGGGTGATCCCAACGCCTCTCCGCCGGTCTTGCCAGGCGGTTCGACCGCGGCAGGTAAGTTGAAAGTGCAGTTGTTCGGTCGCGATAACCCGGCGCGGGCGACCGAACCGATTCGATATGCGTTACGCGTTGTCAACGAGTCCAGTCAGGCCGATGGTCAAGTTGCTATTCAGTTTCGGTTACCGGTTGGCGTGCGACTGGTGCGTGTTAGCCCGTTGACAAATCCCGAGTTGGGTGAGCGGCGAGTCGACGATGGGCTTGTCTCGCTTGCCTACATCCGTTCGATGAAGCCCGGCGAAGCGGTTGACTATGAGATCGTACTCAACAGTAATCAGCCACAGACGTTTGATTTGGAAGTGCTGGTTCGGAGCACACGCGTGCCGAACGGAGTTGTCGAGAAAGTATCGACAACTGTGACTCCTTAATCGGACTACTCCATTTCCAATATCTTTATGATATCCTGGTGTCCAGCGTTCCGGGCATGATCAATCGCAAGCTCGTTGTCTTCATCACGGACAGTTTTGTCGGCGCCTTTGTCAAGCAGCACCTGCACGATTTCTGGCTGACCTAATCCGGCAGCCATCATTAACGGGGTGAACGCCTCCGTTTGGTCCTTTGCATTCACATTTGCGCCCGCCTCGATGAGTACTTTTACTGTTTCGACAAACGGTCCAGTGCAGGCGTGAATCAGCGGGGTTTTGCCATCGCTGTCTAGCGGATCAATCGCAGCTCCCTGCCCGATCAGGTACTCAACGGTTTCGGTATGTCCGTTGTAAGCAGCCATGTGGAGCGCGGTATGGCGACCGGCAGAATCTTTTGATTCGATGTCCATCCCTGATTCGATTGCGGCACGGACGATCGATAGCTTGCCATCGTGTGCGGCAAGACGGAACGCTTCGCCGCTTATCTGTGGCTCGGCAGGCTTGGCTGGTTCCGGTGTTTCTTCCGTTACCGCAACTGGCGTTGGTTCGCTGTCGTCTGGTGTCGATTCATCCGGTGCTGTTGCATTCTGCGGCGTTTCTTCGGCATTCTTCGGAGTTGATTCGCTTGAGCAACCCGAGGCGACAAACAACCCCAGAGACAACGCAACAGGGATAAAGCGAGAGAAATTTGTCATTGTTGCTTTAGCGGTGTGAGGAGAACGACCAGGAGGTGTTTGTTCGCAGTCGTCCGAAAAAAACGCCCCGATAAGGGATTGGAAAAGTTAGTCGGAACGCATCTTGTCGTCGATGCTGGTCGCTAAAAATTTGCCCGCGTCCTGTCCGTACTTTAACACAACCAAGGGGTTTAGGTCCAAGCGTAATGGAAATGGTTCTCGCAGCGACTTGGTAAGTGGCCCCTGGTGACTAGTTCCAAATGGACCCTGTGGTGAATGTTCTCTGTGAATGGCGAGCTTGATTTGACCACTTCACGCTGGTTGGCTCGGAAATGAGCTTCGTTTCTTTTTACCTGCACATTACTCCGCATTGAATTGGGGACAGCTTTCCCGCATCGATCACCTCGCCCGTATCACTTTGTGATCAAGATTGAATCGTTCTGCCATGTGACTTGGACACCTGCTTGCTGGGCGATGCGAGAAATCAATGTTTTCAGTGTGATGTCTTGCCCTTCCACTGTGACTTGCTGCTGGCAAGCGTTTGCCGCAGCAGGATCGATCACACACTTTTTTCCTGCAGAGGCTGCTAATTGCTGGAACGCGTTTGCAGCTGAGGTAGTCATCTTGCGGACCGTGAAGGTGTCACGATCGGGATCAGGGCCAGCAGGTTGTTGATTCTTCAGAAGTCGCGAAACAAGTTGGCGGTGAATCGCAGGTGAAGTTTGTATTCGAAGCTGTGTTCCGGCGAGTTTGGCTTTGTGTTTTGGGTCCAGCTCGGCGACGATGTCTCGGATCTCTGTGGACCGACCTCCCGCTAAGTAGGTTCGTGACGCGGTGGTTGGCTTCGGTGATCGCGTGATTTGGAAAGGGGCTGGTTGTGTTCTGCTGAATTGAGGTTTCGCATCGAATTGCGCCAGAATCAGCGTAATGGACACTTCAGGTGTGACAGCTCGTAGCATCGCTGCCGGCCATAAGTCGTAAGGTAAATCGGGTGCGTTTGTCGGTTGGGTTACGTTTTGCAGTGCTTCTTGCGGAGTCGTCAGATCGTCCCATTTGATCGTCGTTGCTCGCGAGTTGTTGGACGGAGTGATCGCCAATAGGTTGGAGAGCGTCTGATCAACCCAAGTCGCTCTCCCAACCAAGAGAACGTTATCGATTGGAGTGATCACGCAATCGTGGCTTGCAGCCAATTTTTCTAGGGCCGCAAAAACCGTGGGCCCGACGGGGCCGACACGAATGGTTCGGGACGGATCAACCCGTCGATCAAGCCAAATATTGATCATCGCTTCGTCAGCAATCCGGTGCAGGCCCTGGCGAAAAGGTTGACCATCAACGATCGATGTCATCGGCTTGGAGAGTGAACGGATGATCGACGAGGAGAGGGAGAAGTCGTCCGCTTGCGTCCCTGTCGCCCAAGTGGCGAGCAAAAAAACGAAAGTTGAGCAAACTCGACAACCAGGGAGTAAGGGAGCAATCACGAAAATGAGGTTATTCGAGGTGGAAGCGGTTTTGTGGCGTGACGCTATCCGAAAGAGGGGCCGTTGGTAGGGAATTCGACCGCTCTCGACAGCTCGTAAGGGCCCATTTCACGATCCATTGCTTGTCCAAATAATCGGACGTGACTAGACTCGCACCAGTATAGCAGGCAAACCGGCGTCAGCTCGGGCTGACCCACCCATCTAGGTGTGCCGTGGATGCTTGATGAGCCAGTGTTTTTGGAATTTCGCTGGCTCCCCGCCCAACGGGGTGGTGCCTCAGGTCGGGGCATGCTCCGTCCCACCATATTCATTCGCATTCCCCTTGAGTTGCTGTGACTTCACCGCTGGTTCGCACGACACGCTTGACGGCCGCTTATCGCCGCTACATGTCCTCCCCGGATGCGCCACGTTTTGCGGCGGACGTCGACTCTGCTTACGATTCGTCGACCTTAGAGTCGCTGTTGAATCGGGGTGACGTTGAGATGCGCCGTGCGGCGTCTTTGGCGCTCGGAATGTTGGGGGATCATGCGTCGATTGAACCGCTCGGAAGGGCTTTGTCGGATGAAGATCGTGGTGTTCGTTTGGCTGCTGATGATTCTTTCCGTGCGATATGTATCCGAGCTGCCGCGCCACTTCACCACCAACAGCTGCTGAAAGTGATGCATCTCAATGACGGTGGGGAATATGCAGGCGCTCTGGCTCCAACGATGATCTTGATTGATCAAGCACCGCGATACATTGAAGCGCATCATCAGCTTGCGATTTGTTGGCATGGCCTTGAGAATTTTTATCAGGCCAAGGCAGCCTACACAGCTTGCTTATGGCTCTGTCGTTTTCACTATCCCGCTTGGCAGGGGTTAGCGCGGTGCCGGCTTCTGCTGGGGGATCAGCTTGGTGCGGTAGCAGCGCTGAAACGAGCACTTGAGCTTTGTCCTGACCTTGAGAACGCTCGCTTGCAAATCAAATCAATTGAGCGGAAGTTGCGGCAGTCGAACGACAAATAGGAATTCTGCGTTGACTCCCATTGGCCATCCAAGGAAAGGGAAACCATGAGTTATGATGAGCAATTCGTCGGCTCCCTGGCAATCATCTTGTCGATCATCTCGTTAGCGATTGCGGTTGGGCCTTGGGCAGCACCATATCGCTTAAGAACCTGTTCGATGCTAATCAGCCGGTTCGGTAAGCCGGTGGCGCGGGGATTTTGGTTGGTAATTGCCTTGGCTTCGTTGACTGCAGGAATCGCAATTTTAGCTGGTGTACGTCCAAGCTATGCCGATCCAGCACAGCGAGCCATCTCTGAACAATAACCTTCATTCAACTCAAAACAATCCTGATCGTATCTGCTTAGCGACAGTTGCATCTCACTCGGCCTGATGTTCGGCTTTCAGCCTGGTTTGGTTTTTGATCTGAATTTTTGTTGACACCCAGGTGGATGCAAGTTGTACGTCCATCGATTTCATGTCGGTCCGAAGGTATCGCAGGTCTATGCTGATCGCGCTCGAGGTGAAACGGAGGCCAATCTCGCTGATTTATTGTCCGTCAGCTGCGGGGCTGATTAGATGGCAAACCTTCTTAAGTGTTTTGACGCGTGTAAAGGATGCAATCTGATCGGTACTGGCTAAATGATTTTTCAATCCAGGGCTCCTAGTCAATTATTGGATTATTTGATCGCTAGCACCAATGGAGGCGAATGGGCGATGATCAACGTGTGCAACATGGCGAGTCTGAGTGGTGGTCGAATTTGACGCAAGTGAAGGTGCTGGCATTCCCCAAGCCCATCGGCGAATGCGTGCTGTGTGACACGCATGCCAGCTACTGACCAGATTGACATTCTGGCGAGGTGATCATTAAATCCGCGGCAATCTCGAGCTTGATGGCATCGGAGGCGGGACTCGCCGAGGGTCTGTAAAGAGTTGACGGACAGTGGTTAAAATACGGGCCCTCCGCCCTCAATCCTGCCTCCCTACGAACTGGTAGACCACGGAAATTGGCGGGCGTTTGATCGCTTGCGAGTTGGTTTTTTTCCTGATCTTTAGGCTGTGATCCAAACAATGACTTCTGAAAACTCGAAATCCTTGGTTACCGGTACCGAAGAAGACGGTGCGTTCACATTGACAATTCAGGTTGATCAAATTCGTGATCCGACGACTTCAACGGCACTGCGTAACGAGATGATCAATCTTGTTGACCCAATCAGTCCGAAATGCGTTATCGTCAACTTCGAGAACGTGCAATTCATGGGTAGCATTGGTTTTCTCGCGCTGATGGCTTTGCGTCGGCATCTGGCCGATTCCAGAATGGTGCTCTGTGGACTGAGCCAATCGTTAATGGATGTTTTTGAGTTGTGCGGGCTCGTCGCTAACGATGCGAATGAAGAAGTGAAATTCGAAGTTGCTGAGAACGAACAGGCGGCACGTCAAGCGTTCCAAAGTTAGTGGGATCCATCCGGAAGGTAACAAACCAATTCGGATGAAATCTTGATGTAAATCCTTCATCGCGTTGTCCGTTTTACCATCGCGCGCGGCTTTGTTCAGCCGGAATCCACGGAGCATTAAGTCAATTGCCTCGGATGCGGAATGACTTGTTTTGCTGACAGTAAGATTTGGCGACGGCTGACTTTTACCCGAAAACGGGTGAGTTTTCCGTGATACTGCTGGCGGGAGCAGTCCGTTCCTGCAGCCATGAAATGCGGTTAAGGAGCAAAGGGATTAGCCGATCAAAACAAGATGGAGCCCCGCGGGGCGGATTTCGTGTTTTGGCGTCGTTCTTCTTGAAGGGGGGCCACGGCTTGAGGTGTAGAACGATTCTTATTTCGATTGGAGGTGGAATTGAGTCACCAAACTTCCATCTTGGTAATTGAATTTGGCGATTGATTCGTTCGATTCCAGTTGTGTGATACGACCTTGGGCGTCACGAGATAAGTGAACCGGCGTTACCCGCAGGTCGCCCCCCGGTCGCATCACATAGAAATTGAGTTTCGCGTTTCCTTCGCTCAGGTAATCAGCGATTAATAGGAACTGATTGATGTTTGATTTGTGGCCTGCATCCCAGCGGACTTTGCAAAACTCAAGCATCAGTTGACTATCCGCGAAGAACTGATTTGCAAGTGTCGCAAAGGCTTCTTGAGGAGCATCCAGGAAGAACTGAACATTGCCGCGGGTGTAAGCGCGATCGAATTGTTTCTTTTCCCGAAAGTAATCTTTCCAAGCTTGGTTCCAAGTCGAGGCTTCCCCGTCCCAAGCCCCGATTGTGCGGAAGTTTGCCTTGGTTGCGGCCTGATCGATCCCAAGCGATTTTGGAGCACGGTAGACGACCTGGGGGCCGGCTGCTTGAGCTAGGCATTCGAACTTCCTTTCAAATAACTCTGGCCGATTCTTCTTGCCAACGGTGTCCAGCATGTTGTGAGCAAGTTCGTGCGCCAGGCAGATAAGATAGACATCGGTGAATCCAGGTCTGGGGGCATCGTTGGCAAAACTGTTTTCTGGGCGACCAAGCGGTAAAGCGAAAATGTTGATGCCAGATCGTGAACGGATTTTTTGCGTATTTACAGATGGTCCCAGCCAATCTGCAACGGTGACCGTCTCAACATCCCAGACATCACGTGGGATTGCGGCAATCAAACGGTGCATTGCTGCGAGGTGCTCGGGTGTCGCTGTGTTGTTATCGAGAAAGAGAATTCCGAAATCTACAAGCAGCCTGCGGTAACCTCCCTGAAAATCAACCGCATCTGCAACACGTCTGCGATTGGAGGCAGATTCTGGTAGCGACTCTAACAGCACGACCCAGTATTGCCCTGCTAACAGCGGGAGATGCGGGCTGGTCTTTAGGTTGAATTTTGATCGTTCGAGGATGTCGGGGTATTGCTGAGCCAACGGAGCAAGTCTTTCAAAAAGCTGTTCCCTTTGCGCATCGGGTACGAGTCCGCCGGCTAAGTCAGCTTGCAGGGCAGCAAGCACTCCAAAGATTTGCTGCCGTACTGTCGCGTCATCACGCAGGGTCTTTCCTAGTTGTGGAGCGTGCTGTGCAAGAAGGGTTTCGAGCGTTTTAACGCGAGCTGCAATGCCAACGCCCTTCATGAAAAACAGACGGCCGTTTTTTCCACCACTGATTAGGTCCAGCACGCCGTCGCCGTCGAGGTCAGCCAGTTCCGGTGTGGTGTCATCACCATTTTCTTCTCGCAGGTTGAGCGTCGCTCCTTCGGACCATTGTAGCAATCGACTTTTGTCTAACGAGTTTTTCTGTCGGCCGTCGTTTAGGAATAATGAGACGGTGCCCCAATTGACCCCGAGCAGCAGATCAATGCGACCATCTTGGTTGAAATCCAGTAGTCGCGGATGGGAGTTGTAGGCAAGGCTTATCCCTGAAAGCGGTTTGCCGCGGCCAAATTTCGGTAAGCGCTCACGTCCTTCGTTCGGATACCACATCAATTTGCCGCCAAATGAGCCGGTGATGAGGTCGGGGAGTCCGTCCGAATCCCAGTCCGCTACATCAAAACGACCCTGGCAGTTTGCTTGGACTTCAAAGGTTAAATCGGATTCATCGAATTTGGGACGCTCTGCCGAACCCGTGTTTTCGTGGATAGTGAGTTGATTACCGGAGTGGCAAACGACCAGGTCGGGTAGTTTATCGCCAACCAAATTCGTGAGTACAATTCCCGTGTAAGAAGTTCCCCATCGATCTTGAGTGCCAGCCGTAATCGGTTGTTGCTGTTGGAAAGCTGGATTGCGGGGCGTGCCGCGATTCCTAAATAACCACAAGCGTCCCTCTCCAGATCCCACGATTAAATCCAGGTCACCGTCTTGGTCCCAGTCGGCAAGGCGTGTTGCTGAATGATTTCCCAGATTGATTGGTTTGCCTTCTACTTGAATTGCGACTGCTTGCTCATAGGACATCGTCGGACTTGCTGCATTGCTGGGTTCTTGCGCATTGGCGAGCGGCGAAGAAATAAGCAGTGGCAGCGCGAGCATTCGCATCAGCAAGATACATTTGTTTGGCAGCAGATTGTATTCATTGCTGTCGCTAGAATTCATCTGGCTTGTAGGGCGGTGGTTGTGGGTTCGTACCATTAAGAAGGATTCCAGTTTTTCTGATCTTCAAGCATCGATTCGCTACGAGTATATCTGGCGTCGCAGGCGAAAACGGATTAATTCCATGGAGGAGATCTGATCGTAGGACGAGAAACCGGTGGCGAAGTTATGGTGCCGCCTAGGGTTCTAATGTCTTGTTATAAGCACCGGTTTGTTCGGTGTCATATTGTCGTGGCGGCAGCCTATACACAGGAAACGGCTCCGTATATCGCAGCGAGTGGCTTGGGAAGTTTTCGTCTGTTTTCGCTTCTGCCTTTGTACTCGATTCCCTTGCAAACACGGTGCTGAGGAATTTTCTTCACTCGCGATTACGAGGTCGTTGTGATGTCGTCGCCGCTTGGGGAGGTCAATAAAATTTCTGACTTTGGCTGCGGCGATTTTCAGACGCCGCGATCGAGGTGGATCAGCAATCGTGCAGACACAATCCGGAATTGTCGTTATCGCGAAGGGTTTAGACGCGTTTGCCGGGTGCAACCGATGACTGAGCGATATGCTCTGGTGCTTACATTGTGTTGCCAATAGCATCACGCACCAGAGGCGTCGGGAAGACAAAGTAACCGGCCACCTCAGGGGCGAACGCTGCGCGGCCAGATGGTTCGCTGATGAAATCTCAGTGCATCGTAGATGCGACCGCATCGCATTGGATTTTACGCGGGCCGGGCTATCCGCAATTTGGAGATGCTCAGTTTCACTGGATTGAAAGATCGCGTTGGTGTTTGTTCCAACCAGCGAGAACGGCTTCAGCGAATGATCCTGACTGGAACATAGCAGATCTTGCTTTCGCAGTCGCAGGATAGCCGCGCTCGAGACGAAGGCATTGGTCGCCTCGGTTGGCAGTTACTTCTGCGGCAGTCAAAAGTGATTCATTTTCATGCGGCTTTTCAAGGTTGAGCTGTCTACCAACTTGGCTGATTCCTGATCGGACTGGTTAGGTCGATAGCCAGGTTTTTTATCAAAGCTGTTGTTCTTAGAAACTTTGGATGTGTTTTTTTTCTTTTGTGGGGAATTTTGGTTTTACTTTCCATCGCACCGACGTCAGCTTGGCTGGTGAAGCTTTGCGTTGACGCCGGTAGGGATTCTTAAAGGCTTCTACTTTACTCGCTTCAGTGTCGCGGCGCTATCCTCCAGTGATTTATCTTCATTGATCACCACATACTCGGTGGTCAGGACATCAGCAGTCTTCGGATCGTGGATGACTTTCCAATCCTTGACGTATTTGTGCTCACCTTCTTTGAGACCACACTGTGGGTCAAATTCAAAGTCGAGAGTAGTGTCGGTCATGGTGGAGAGGTTGAACATCGGCTGATTCCCAAGAGCGCAATAATGGGTCGCGGTCAGCTTCCCAAAACGATCCCGGTAGGTTGTGATCATCTCCACGCCGTCTTCAATTGCCGTTTCCATGATGACGCTGTTATTTGAAGTTAGTTTGTAGTTAAGCTCCAATTCGATCACTTCACCCGTTGATCGCGTCATCTTTCCTTTCCAGTCGCCGATCAGCTGTTTCAGCTTGTTGAAGGCTGGACTTGTCTTGATTTCAGGTGGCGGTTCCGCGACCAGCACGCTGCTGTTGATAGCGATGGTCGCGAGGATTGCGAGGATGAGTGTTTTCGTTGTTTTCATTTTTTCGCTCCTGATTTGATGAGGTAAATAGCAACTAAATTGAAGGAACCGTTTCTTATTGGTTTGCGTTTTATTGGCTCACTGAGTTGGTGAGCTTTGTGGCGCGTAAAATCGAATTAGCAAGCTCCAAGGCGGTCCAGTTGTTTCCGCTGAAGACTTCAGCCAATCTGCCTTCTGCGTCAAAAACTGCTGTTCTGAGGTTATGTTCAATCGGAAATTTGTCAGTTTGAAAACTTAAGCCCAATGGATCGCCGATCCGCTTTAACGATTTGGTGTCCGTCCGACAAAAGAACCAGTTTTTGGAATCGATTTCCCAGATACTTCTGTAGTTTTTGAGAATGTCGAGTTGGTCATAGTCGGGGTCGATCGTCAGTGAAATGAGCTTCCAGTCGGTCGCTTTTCTCTCCTCTAGAAGGTCCATCGCTTCCTTGAATCGGAGAGTCATTCGCGGGCAATAGTCTGGTAAAGGGCAGCGTGTGAAGACGAATGTGATCGCCCACGTTTGTCCTTTCAGGCCTTCCGCCGTAATCGGTTCGCCGCTGGACGCGATGAATTCGAAGTCGGGGACCTTGTCACCGAGTTCAAAGGTAGGCGCCGTTAGCCAACGCTCGCTGGGGGAATTTGAGGTTTGGGGCAAATCGGCTGCGTTACCCGTTGGTGCAAAGTTTTGGGTTCGCGTCCCGTGCTCACGATCGACAATGAGTGTGAATGTGTATTGTTGCCCGGCGTTGAGTGTCTGATATTCTTCTTGATTCGCGACCTTCAAGAACATCGTCATCTCCTCCATGAAGCCTGGGATTTCTTCATGGTGAATAAATGCGCCGCATTTGTCTGGTACAAGTTCGACGATTACGCCTTTTGCGGAATACGATTTCGATGTTTGTGCTGATTCGGTCGCGGCAGTCCCAGGCTTGTCCGATTGCTGAGTCAATTTTTCATCTAGCGACTTTCGGCAACCGCAAAGACAAAAAACAAAGATGCAAATGGTGAGACGACTTAGAGCTTTCATTGCTAAATACTGCAGACTCACTTTGTATTCTGTGCGTTCGAGTCGGTGTCCGCCTAGACAGTCCTGACATCCGTTAAGCCACTTCCAGTGTCGGCGCGTTACCTAGTGCGGTATTTCAACTGGTTCTGCCCGGAAAAAAATCGAGATTTTTGCCTGTGATCTTCAGGTAGCCTGTTCAGCAATTAGCCTGATTTCCGAACCATGCAAACGCTTATTCAATAATGGTGCGGTTTTGGACAGTCTTGCAAAGAAACTGCCAGGGTGGAGTCCAGGTGTTAGCTGTAGATCGTTCCGGGGGGAATCACTTGACCGCTGCAGTCTGCCAGGGCCGCAGTTCTCGGGGGCATGGCGACAGTTTTCGGTGTCATAGAGAATCTGTCGCATTGCTGTGCAACAGTATTTTTTAGTCTGCACCCGCTGAGTGATGGGGCTAATTGAGCTCAGTTTTGTTTACTGGCGGGCATGGTAAGCGTATTGGGGGGCGGTTGGAGGGGGTGGTATCGTAATTTCGCGTTCCACTAGTTCTCTGCGAATGCTTCGTTTGTAAGCCACTCGTCAATGACGCGATACACATCTTTTTCGTCGGGTAGGTGGTCGGCGGGGAAAAGAGCATGCCTTTTGTTTGTGCTTCCCAGGTCACGGAACATTGTTTTCTGAGACGTTTCGAGCGGGAAGACTTGGTCAGCAGAGCCGTTGATCATGAGAGTGGGTTGTTTTACGTGAGGAGTAAATTGATACGGCTGAATTTCAGGCCGGTTTCTGTGCCAGGGCGTGTAACCACCTGCGAGTAGGATCGCAGCTTTTAGTCGCGGGTCTGTGCTTAAGCACATCGGGCCTCGAATTGCACCGTTGCTTAAGCCAAAGTAGATCAATCGTTCAGGATCAACCGCATCCCGGGTCAGCAAGTAATCGACTGCGCGTGAGACATCCATGCTTACTTTGATGTAGTCGTTACGCGCTTGGATCGGTGATGCCGAAAATTGTTGTGGGAGCGTATTTCCTCCCCATCGTTCATATGTGCCTTTGTAAATCGGAAAGCAAACGAGTCTTCCTTTTTCTACTTGAGGGATAACGTATCTCATTAATTTGAGTTTTTCCGCTTGGAATGGACCGCCGTTCTCCCAGGCACTTACACCTGGCACGAAGACCATTGTTTCCAGCGACTTTTGATCGCCTCGTGGAATGAAAAGATGTAGCCTGAATCGCTCCTGGTCGTATGCCGCGTTGATTTCCACTGTCTCGCGGCGATATTTTCGCTGATCGACGTCGGCATTAGGCGTCGCGATGGTTTCTGGTTCGAGCGGGATATTTCGATCGTAAAGGTAGTGTGCTCGCAGGCCTTCAAAGGACTTGCGCTCACCGTCGAGTTTGAGATCGGGTGGGTGGTGGACAGCAGCGATAGATTCTTGGCTTGGGGTATTCTTTAGCGGATGAATGGAGCAGCGAAATCCATTGACGCTTGATCGATCCCAAGGCGAGCGAACTTTAACTTCGGAAAAAGAGTATTCTTGAGACTCCCAATCTCCGCCCAGGATATACCGGTCGCCCTGTTCATCTTCGTTCCAGCACCATTCCGCAACATTTCCCGCCATATCCCGCGCATCGAATCTTCCGATTCCCAGTGATTTACCACATTGCTGAGGTTTTCGACTTGCGAAGTTACTTTGGGATGCCGTGATCCCCGGTTGGTCGGTGCTTGCAGCCCATTTCCAGTGGTGCATGGTGGGGATTCGCTTCGACCGGAAAGCTGCGTAGGCATTTGCTTCGTACCAGCTCACCCCTGATACGGGGTAGTTTTCTTTCCCCTGCGGGTAACGCCCGTTCTTCCAGGTTGCGGGTCCGGGCTGGCCAGTCTGATCGCGAAACAGTTCCATCGCCTCGGACCATGTGATCTCTTTGTCGTCTTTCCGAAAGGCGATGTTGCTCCAAAGGTCGGGAGCTTCATAGCCTCCTGCATCGACGAATTCTTGGTATTCAGAATTAGAGACTTCGTATCGATCAATCCAAAACTCTTGAAGGATCTGGTTGGAGGAGCCAGTGTGCTCTTGATTCCCGTGCACCCATACCATTTCTCTTTTCTGTTCAGTTTTGGGCACTAAATACTTGGTCGCCATTGTCCCCAGAGCATCAGATACTTTGAGTTGATACTCCCTGGTGACATAGCCTTCGTTTTCAAATCGAACGCGGACAAGTCCGTCTGGAAAGTCGACATCAATTAATGGAGTTTCTCCGAGGGTCCACCAATTTTGTGAATCGGAAATGCTGTCGCAAATGCT
>JARGNK010000064.1:20959-36935 GCA_029213145.1 Rubripirellula sp.
CTGACGGTTGTTCCGGATGGTAATTCTGTGAAGCTAGCGGTCAGCAGGGACTTGTCCAAGATGTTTTGGAAATCAGGATCATCCCCTAAGATAGGCTTGAGTGAGCGAGCCATGGTGAAAGCTGCGACCGGCTGCCGGGCATCAATCCGACTTTGCAAATTGGGCAGTAATGCCTTTTTTGCCTTTTGCGTTTCTTCGATGAGTTTTAGTTTGATGCCGGCATCGAGGAGCTCTGCTTCGCGCGTCATCCTCTTGACGCTTTCACGATAGGCGTAGGTGACGGTTGTCGCCGTCATCGCGATCATTACTGCAGACAGAAGTGTGATTGTGACGAGGAGCGGATGGCGTCTAGAAAAGAGCAGCGTTTTTCTCGCGAATGACGGAGGACAGGCTGCGGTCGGGCGGCTTTCAAGGTGATTTGCGATGTCGTCGGAAAAAGATTGTACTGTGGGGTAGCGATTTTCTGGTTCCTTTTCCAGCGTCTTGGCAACGATCCATCGCAGGTCATCTTCGATTTGATAGACGAGTGCGGACGGAAAGGTTTGCCGCCGCCTAGCGATCTCCACGATCATTTCTGATTGGCGGAACGATTCGCATATTGATGGTGGAACTGATTCGCATATAAGCGCAAGCTTTTCTCCAAGGGATTCCGCCTTACGGAATTCTGTTGAGAAAGGAATCTGACCGACCAGGAGTTCATGCAAGATAACGCCCAGCGAATAAACATCGCTTCTTGTGTCAAGATTCTGATGCTTTGTAAGCGCTTGCTCCGGGCTCATGTACTCGAGCGTCCCAATCAGCTGAGTCGCGCGCGTGATCGGGGCCGCATTGCCGCCGCCACTTTCTTGTGTTTTGGCGATGCCGAAATCGATGATTTTGGGAACGACTTGATGGCCGTTCTTAAGAACTAAAATGTTGGATGGTTTTAGATCACGGTGGATGATGCCTTTGAAATGTGCGTGCTGAACACCGTTGCAAGCTTGCCGGAAAAGTTTCAATCGTTCCTTGATTGATAATTGATGGTCATCGCAATACTCCGTGATCGGAATCCCATCAATCCACTCCATTGCGACGTAGGGCCGGCCGCAATTGGTAGTTCCGGCGGCATAGATCGATGCGACATTCGGATGATTCAGGTTCGCCAGGATCTGTTTCTCGGATTCGAAACGACTGGCTGCCTCGGGATTCGAGTGGCTCACTCCGAGTAACTTGAGGGCAACTTTCCGCCGAATTGGATGCACCTGTTCTGCCAAGTACACCTCTCCCATGCCTCCCTCGCCAAGTTTTCGAATGATCTCGAAACCTTCGACCTCGATCTTTTCATTCGGGTTTGAAATGGTTTGCGTTTCAAGATCATCCGCTTCGCCGATGATCCCCAGCAGCTTGGAATCATCCCCGTCCGCATCCATTAGCAAACGTAAACGCTGACGCATTTCGGAATTTTCGCCGCAGACTTGGTCGAGGTAGAGCTCTCGAAGCGGCTGCGAGTCTATTTTGGCCGCAACTCGAAAAATGTCTTCTTCGTTCAAGTTTGGCATTGGGGGGGACCAATTTGCGATCTCAGGTGATTTCTCATGTGGTGCGTTGACCGTTGGCCGAAATGTCTCGGCCCGGTCGGGATCCCGATCAGCGAGCGTGCGTAAATTGCTCGGAGTTTATGAGCCATCAATGGCGACTTTTAGCCACGCTCTTGCGTATCGCCAGTCTTCGTCTCCAGTTGACGTCGAGATTCCCAGGACTTCAGATGCTTCGCGATTTGTTAACCCCGCGAAAAATCGCAGTTCTACTAGTTTAGCCTTGCGCGGATGGTCAACTTCTAGTTTCGTGAGTGCTTCGTTGAGGGCAAGCAGGTCTGTCGCGGGAGGTAGCCACTTTTCTTCGGAATCATTCAGTTGGATTCGAGTCCAATCGCCTCCACCTCGGATTGTCTTCTTGTGCCGCGCTCGCTCAATCATAATGCGTCGCATTGCAGTGGAAGCCGCTCCAAAAAAATGACCGCGGCTATTCCATTTTTGCTTATCGTCTTTGCCTGCGATTCGAATATAAGCTTCGTGAACCAATGCGGTTGCCTGAAGCGTTTGCCCCGCCGGTTCATTTGCAATTCTAGATTCAGCGAGTTTTCGCAGCTCCACATACAGAACTTCCAGTAGCTCCGAAGAAGATTCGCGGGCTTCGGATTTTGCTTCCTCTAACGCGGCATTGAATTTTGTTGTTTGCTCGGGTGTATCACTCATTCTCGATGGATTCCCGTCCGTTCATTGAACATCCACACGGCGATCGCGAGGTGGTAGCCCTTTGCGAAGGCACGGGCGATTGCCTTTGTGGGAAGGGATGGAGTGGCGATCGCTCGCGCCGCATGCGAATATAATTGAATCGCGACGTGAATTCCAAGTCTATTGCGATCTGTTTCGGTCATCACGAGCGCGAATCACCGTACTGTCCGGTATTTTGAAAACAGAGCGAAAGTTGACGGTTTATGCCGAATTGGTGGTTTGAGAAACGAATTGGGCTGGTAGCGTGCAGGAGCATCGCGAGCCTCCGCATGAAGCCGGTTATTAGGTGCCGAAACGTTCACTCGGCACGGGGGCCAATGTGGAGTGTTTCCCGGATGCGATTGGTCCGCGACGCGATCGGTTGGGGTGGGGTGGAAATGTGTCGCAGCTACGCGGTGCGAGTCGAAATCCCATCCCGAGTGCGGGGGGGGTGGCACGCCTGAAACCAAGTGTTCGCCACGAAAGCCTCGGCGAGCATTTGAGTTGCGTGTTCAGGCGTTTGTCATCTGCGGTCAAGCCGCTGAGTACTTTGAGCGTTCCCACTGAAATTAATCGGACCATTTTTCTGGCGTTAAGTGATTTTTCGGACGTCCAAATTGTTTGTGATTTGGGCCGCAACCTAATCTTGCTGCTTCAGAATGATCAATTGCCCTGCCTCGCTGGTCGGGACGCCGTTGAGCGAACGACTGATGATTTTGTGTTTAAAGACACCAGGTTCCGAAAAATCGAATTGGCATAATTCGTGAATGGTTCCGGCCGGTCCTTCTCCGGTCCGTTCCCAAAGCATCTTATCGCCATCGATCTTAACAAGGACTCCGGTCATCATCACGCCAGTTGATGTGTGATATTGCTTGACAATTGCCTTGTGCTTGACGCTGTAGCTGAAAATCCCGCGTGCCTCGAATGCGTCTTCTGGTTTGGCATCCAGAGGAAGGCTGGTCCATTCGTGCACCAGTACGGTGCCTGTCGGGCTGAGTTTGCCAGCACTTTTGATGTTCTGTTTTGCATTGCTCGCACCATAGGCTTCACTGCCGAGGTGATCATGAACGCCGGTATAGGTTTTCAAGAGAGGTTTCAGAGCATCAAGTCGAGAGGCCTCCACGACGGCTGACTCGCCATCGACCTTTCGCCAGATCCACATCTCCTGGTCGAGTCCCATGCAGGCGTAGAGTTGGTTGCCGACCCGTTGAACGACGACTGACATTTCGGATGGACGCCAATCGTGAGATTTCTCATCCGGTAGCAGGCGTCGGCTTTCGCCGTAGTTGAAGGCAAGCATTCGTTTGCCTGCTCTCTCTATTTTGAGTTTCGCTTCCGACCGCGCGATGACGGTGTTGGTGGCATTGCTGGTTTCCCATAGCTGTTCGTAAGCATTTTCACCGGTGCCCTGTTTTAGCTACAGGGTGTGTGTGACTAGTTCGCCATCTTCCGTCACGTCCTTCACTTCCCAAGTGCCAATGATCTGAGCTGTGGTTGTGATCGATTTAAAATCTTGGGCAAAACCGGTGTCGACAGCTAATACCGCGAGAAACACATAGGCCAATCGTTGCAGACGTGATGTGGAGTTCACTCGATCGATTTTCATTTTTCTTGATCCATCTTGTATATGGCGAATTCGATGCATTGCTCGAGTGATGCGTCATCGAGAGCGACATGAGCCTGGTTTGTCGGTTGTTCAGGCCGGGTTCTTCATGAGCATTCACGGGATGAAGACGCTATGCTCTTGTCTTCTTTAGTGCGTTGCTGGCAGCAAGTTTGCCATGATAATTCGGTAAACTTTCGGGAAATGAGCGGTTTGCTGGCGACTCTCAATTCATTTCCTGTCGGTTTGCTCGGTGGTTTTTGAGCAGGCAGTCGCGTGATCCGCGAAGATGCAATCAGCCGGCTGGGCTCTACTCATATTCACACCGCTTTGGCCTCGGTGTGGACTTTGAAAGTTGGGCATCCTGTGAATTGTGATTTGGGTAGCAGGGCGGAGTGAACTATGGAGTAAAGCTTCGTGCTCACACGCAAGTTCGTATGTCAGCGACGGAAAAGGCGATTCGGTAGTCACTTTGGTGGTGAACGAACGAATCTCAGCGGTCCGATCGATTTCATTGCTGGTTTGGAGTGGTGGTGTTGCTTCTAGATCAGCGATGCAAGCGGTGGGCTGATGTTTCGTTTTTTTCGTTTGCAGGCTCAACAGTCAGCAGCGCTTTAATGCCGCCACCCACTCGGTTTTAAATTCTCCGCTAAATTTTGCAGGGCATCGTGGCGGCTAAAGTCGCATTGTCTAACGACTGAATGCTCACCTCTTTCGAACGGAACCTTCGCTACATCGACGCTTGGTTGCGGCGAGGTGAGGATGCCGCCTTATTGGATCGGGGCGAACTTGTATGGGAGAGAGTTGTCCCCAGTCATTGCCGATTCTTTGGTGTTGGGGTTTCGGTGGGGCTTCGCTGCCGTTGCCCCATGGACTAATGCAAGATTTGGGCCTGAGCCATGGGAGGTCGGTAAGCTTCACTGGGCGACGCGTGTTTTATAAGTCCGTATTGTCACTTTCGGAATCAATTAAGAGTCAGGGATTATGAAATGGATCAACGCCATCGCTTGAGGAATCGATTGGGTGTAGCGCTGGTCGTGGTCTCAGCGTTGCTAGGGATTCAATCTGGGATCCTGTTCCTTTATGTCTTTCATGAGTACCGGGAATATCATGCCGTCGTCGCTGAGACGAGTTGGCCTGATTTGTCGGTTGGCCTGCAAACCGTTATCTACTGCATCCTGAAAATCGTTGGTGGTGGGTTTTTGGCGTTTGGGGTTGGGATGGCTTGCTTGGTTTTGCCTATTGCTCGCGGAGATAACTGGGCTCGCTGTTGTGCGATATGCCTGGCAGCGTGCGTTTGGGGACCTACCTTGTATGCGTGTTTTGTGCTTCGCGATGCCAACCCAGCGGCGGAACCGCCTCTTGGAGGCGTTCTTGTGATGCTGCTGCTGCCGATCGCCGGGGCTTTGATTTCCTGCCCGTCCACGATCTCCGCGGCCCGTTATCCTCGAATGCCAAACTAATTCAGGTTCAGGTGGTTCGCCGCGTAACCCTGCCTGATCCGCCTCGAGCCCAGCTGGACTGCCGCGTCATTCTGGACTGCCAAGTCATTCAGAAGGTCGCTATTCCGTTGATGCCTCGGTTTCGGCGTGCGAACGTTGATTCGGAGTCCGGATGAGGCCTGCAAAAGGTGGCCATTGCTCGGGTCTTTGTATTCGCCCATTTTCCACAGCATTCGGTTGAGTTGTGAGCGATGGTGGTGAACGGTTCATCGGGAGGAGGGAAGCGGATTCCGTCGGGGCTGGTTCTCACCCGATAATACTTAGTTGGCTCATTTCCTTTGGGCAATATACTGCCGGTACACCGCTCAATGAGTCGGTTCGGGATAATGAGTCGGTTCGGGATAATGAGTCGGTTCGGGATAATGAGTGGGCGCGGGTTATCCGGCAGTCGTCCCAGGCTAAGCTCACGTTGAAAGGAACGGTGAATTGGCATCGGAAAGATATCAAAGCCTTGATTCGAAACTGGCAATTCTTGCTGATGCCGCTAAGTATGATGCTTCCTGCGCCAGCAGCGGGTCCAAGTCGACTCGAAAAGGAAGTCAGATCGGCAGCACCGAGGGGATGGGCATCTGTCACAGCTATACCCCCGATGGTCGCTGTATTTCACTGCTTAAGATACTGCTTACCAATTACTGCATTTACGATTGCCAATACTGTGTCAATCGCGTGACGAGCGAAACGCCCCGGGCGAGATTCACGGTCGACGAAGTTGTCGATCTGACGTTGGACTTTTATAAACGAAATTATATCGAGGGTCTTTTTCTAAGCAGCGGCATCATCCAGAACTCCGACTACACGATGGAGCAGTTGACCCTGGTAGCCAAGAAACTGCGAAAGGAGCATCGTTTTGGTGGCTATATCCATTTAAAAACGATTCCCGGGGCAGCCGAAGAGTTGATGGCAGACGCTGGTCGGTGGGCAGACCGTTTGAGCGTGAATATCGAATTGCCGACCGAGCTTGATCTGAAGCAGTTGGCTCCGGAAAAAAAGAAACCGGAGATCGTGGAAGCCATGACCGGTATCAAGGAGAAGATCGACGAGCGGAAAAGTGATCAGAAAAAGGGAATGAAACCACCCCGATTTGCACCCGCTGGTCAGAGCACCCAGATGATTGTGGGGGCAACTGCTACGCCTGATAACGAGATATTGAAAACAGCAAGTGAGTTGTACACCGGGCAAAGTTTACGTCGCGTTTACTACTCGGCTTACAGTCCGATTCCGCACGCTGATTCATTGCTGCCAGGAAAGAGCCCGCCACTTATCCGCGAGCATCGACTATATCAGGCGGATTGGTTGCTGCGTTTTTATGGATTTGAGGTAAATGAGATTGTGGTTCGCAAAGATCTGAATCTCGACCTCGAGATTGATCCGAAGCTTGCCTGGGCTTTGCAGCAGCGTGACTATTTCCCCGTTGATGTGAATACCGCCTCACGCGAGCAGTTGCTCCGGGTCCCGGGAATCGGCGCACGCAGCGTCAAGCGGATCTTGTCGATTCGTCGACACAAGCGGATTCGCACCGACGATCTAAAAAAGCTGCGGGTTGCGTGGAAGCGGACGAAGTCGTTTGTGATTACAGAGGACTACAATCCGGCACTCGCCGATCTGGATCGGGATGACCTTCAAAGGTTGATCACACCAGCGGCGAAGCAACTTGACTTCTTTGATACCTTTGATGCAGCCCTGCGCGGCGAGTTGTAGCGAACGTTTTGGCGGGTTGTCATGCAAGCGATTACCATCAAAGACTTCGAGGACTGGCGAGCGGTTGCAAGGGTTCTAATTGCGAATGCAACAAGACCGAGTGAAGTGCAGTTGTTTGAAGATGACGGCCAACAGGCGTTATTTGCAGAGGACCCGACACTGCGGCAAGCCCCGACTGCTCAATCCAGTTTTGGTGTTCCGAGTCGCTTTTTGTCCTTGGCGGAGTCTGTCGGATGCCATCGTGCCGCAGGTCGTTGGGATCTGCTGTTTCGGATTTTGTGGAGGATAAAAAATGAAAAAAAGAACCTCCTTGAAATCGAAACAGACGACGATGTGCTTCAGTTGACCAAAATGGAAAAGCAAGTGCGTCGCGACGCACACAAAATGAAAGCGTTTGTTCGGTTTCGAAAAGTGGTTCAGGATGGCCAGGAGTTCTTTGTCGCTTGGCATCAACCCGACCATCGCATCGTACGCCGTGTCGCACCTTTCTTTTCACGCCGCTTTTCGGGGATGAACTGGACGATCCTGACCCCAGATGAGTGCGTCTCCTGGAATCAAGAAAGCCTGGAGTATGGCAGCGGCGTGTCGCGGAGTCAGACGCCGCAGTCCGATGAGTTGGAAGAACTGTGGCGGACTTATTACGCGAGCATTTTTAATCCTGCACGCGTCAAGATTAAGATGATGAAAAGTGAAATGCCGGTGCGTTACTGGAAGAATCTGCCTGAGACCGATCTCATTGCCGATCTACTTGCAGAGGCTCCCAGGCGTGTTGAAGAAATGATTGAGCAACACGAGGGATTCGACAAAACGGCGGATGACTTTATTAAGCGTTTTCCCAATCAGTTGATGACGCTATCTGCATTGAAGCAAATGGCAGCAGGATGCACCGCTTGTCATTTACATTGCAACGCAACCCAAACGGTGTTTGGTGCGGGGCCCGCCAACGCCAGAATCGTGTTGCTTGGTGAGCAACCAGGTGATCAGGAGGATCTTACCGGTGATCCGTTTGTTGGACCTGCGGGAGAAGTGTTGGAGGAAGCGATTGGTAGCGCAGGTTTAGATCGAAGGGAACTTTATGTGACCAATATCGTCAAACATTTTAAGCACACACAAATTTCCTCTCCTGAATCATCGCGTCCACCACGTGGGAAAAAACGCTTGCACCAAAAGCCAAACGCAAGAGAGGTGCGTGCTTGCCGACCTTGGTTTGATGCCGAGTGGAGTTGCCTGAAGGAGGCCGAAAAGCTCGTCTGCCTGGGGGCGACTTCGGCAAAAGCAGTTCTTGGTCCTGGAATCAAGCTCACGGATCAGCGTGGCAGGGTATGCGGTTCTGATTATTGCCAGCAGACGTTCGTCACTTGGCATCCATCGGTCATTCTGCGTGCATCGAATGCCGCCGCTCGAGAATCAAAAATGCGAGAGCTCATCGAAGATTTAGTACTCGCGAAAGATTCAGTTTAGATTGGTTGGGTTGACTGCGGATGTTCCCAAGCCAATGGTTGAACATTTTGCTTTGGGGTCGATTTTGCTGCTTTGGGTTCGAGCGAGGCTAGGTTCCCTGTTGCTACCAGTGTCAAGATGAACGCAGCAGCCCATTGCGTAATACGCTACTCTTGCTTGCCTGTCGTGTTTCCCGCCTCTTCCAGAAAGGTCGAGCATTGGCAGATTGCAACGATCATGTCCTGCATGCGAAATTCGTTTTTTGAGCAGCGTTGAACGAGTTTTTCGACTTCATAGCGGTCGCGGTACGTAAGTTCTCGGCCGAGCGCATAGGTGAGCAGACGGCGGATCATGTTTTCAGCGATGTCGTCAATGCGTGCGTTAAGTAAGTGAGCTTTGAGTGATGGCATGCCATCGATTTCCGGGCCATGCGGGACGCGAGCCCTTGCTTGTACTTCCTGGGTGTTCATCGTCGTGAGGTAGTTGGCATATCCGGCAAGATCTTTATCTTTGTTCGGATCGAATCCGCGAATGCGTACTCCCTGTTTAGGCACAAAGGGTTGATATTTTCCAATGGCGTTATATCGTTCGAACGGAATCCCCCAAGGATCTAGTCGCACGTGGCAGTCATTGCAGCTTTCCTTGGTGCGATGTTTGGCGAGTAGGTCCTTGATTGTTAGCGCTTGTTCGGCGGAGTCGCCGGCTGAGTCAGTAAGCGCGGGCACGTCCGCAGGCGGTGGTTTCACCTTGTCACCGAGAATCGCTTCTCGCAGCCAAACGGCGCGGTAGATTGGGTGGGGAGCAGAGCCGGTACTGTTGCCAATGAGGATTGAGCCGTGGGTCAACAGTCCACCAAGGTGGTGATCGGGGTGGATGGCGACAGGACGTAAGCGTTGTCCCTCCACTCCTGCGACTCCGTAATGAGCGGCGAGTGGTTGGTTGAGCATGGCAAAATCTGAATCCACCAAATTGGTCGCGCTGGCATTTCTCCGGATAAGCTCCGCAAGGAAACTGACAGTCTCATCGATCATGTAGTCGCGGATTGTTGGAATGTAGGGTTTCTCCGTCCCCGCACGTTCGCCCGCTTCTACGTAATAAAGAAATCTCGGATAGAGATCTCGATTAATTGGAACCGTTTTGGATTTTGGCAAGCTAAGCCATTGATTGGTAAAATTCGAGACGAAATCGTTTGCACGCGGATCGGCAAGCAGTCGTCGCACTTGTTTCGCAATCACGGCGGGCTGATTTAAGTCGCCGCGCGAAGCGAGTTCGATAAGTTCCACGTCCGGCATGCTTCCCCACAGAAAGTAGGAAAGGGCAGAGGCAAACGCAAATTGATGTCTGGTGCCATGTTGATTCGTTTGGGTGTGGAGCAGAAATTGTGGCGTCACTAGCACCATCGCGAGCGTTTCTCGGAGGGTCGCCTCGATCGTTCCTAATTCGGGTTGCAGCAGCTTGTAAACCTGGACGAACCGATTCAACTCGTCGGTCGTGACAGGCCGCCGATAGGCCCTCGTCATGAACCGTGAGAGAACTTCATGGACGTATTTCTCGGGATCACGCTGTCGCAACGGTGATTCGAACAGAATTCGCGTGTGGTGCTCGGGTGGCCATGCCGAGAAAACTGGGGCTTCAAATTCGATCCAATCGATTACCGCACGGGGCATCTCTGGTTGGCGTGGCCAATAGAGGAAGCGGTTGTTGTCGTTGAGAGTTCCGTCGTCAAAGATGTTTTGAGGTGTGATTGTCAAAGTGTCTGGTCGACGCTTGCCCTTGTGCATCTTTCCAAATTGAACAGGAAAGTTCTCCATCCGTCCGCGCAGTTCATAGATTTTTGGATGATCTGGTGAATTGCTTAGGTGAACGTCACCGACGTGAGCGATCTCTTGCGTTGAACTATTGATGTTGAGGTTGTAGCCCATGACGAAACGTAGCGGTAATTCGCTGCCACCATTCGGGAAGATGGCGGATGCTTGAAATCGGAGACGGAATTCACCTGTCGTGGGGAAATCTCGAATCGCCATTCCTGTACCAGGTGTACCGCGACGTGAGTTCTGGATGGCGATTTCATTTCGTCGAAGGCTTTTGGCGAAACCCTTGGGGAGCTCCGTTGAGTCCCATTCCTGCCTCGATTTCTGTGTGATTGGTTTTTCGGGCTCGACAATCGCACTTGCCATCGCTCGCCGTGCGACTTCGAGGTACCGGTCGATCTGTTCTGGACCAAGCAGCATGAACTCTGCTGTATTGTTGAAGTGATACGGCTTCCGTGGGTCTTTGGGGAGATCTTGAATGAGGTGAAGGTCGATGCCCAACAGGTCCCGCATCGTATTTTCGTATTCGAAATTGGTGAGACGACGAACTGTTGTGGCTGCGGTTGCCGTGCGTGCTTGCTCGACGTGAGCCCTCAAGCCGTGATCGATCCATTCGGTTACAGTCGCTCTTTCAACGGCATCTGGTTGGGGTTCGTCCTCGGGGGGCATGTCACCAAGCTTGACTGCGTCGAGCACGGCCTCCCATCGTTCGATTGCTTGCCCTGCTGCCAAATCGCCATCGAGTGTGTGCAGCGTCAGGCCGCTTTTGTTGGTGTCTGGTCCGTGACACCGTATGCAGTGTTTTTCGAAAAAGGGTTTCACCCGAGCGTCGTAGCCTGCTTTGCCCGATGCAATCGGTGGATCCGCAGTGGTGGGTGGGTCTCCGAGGGCAACCACTGGACAGCTAAGAAGAACCACAATGGAAAATCGATGCAACGTCCAGGGCGGCATCGGAACTCCTCGGTCAAATTGAACGCCTGCAAACAGAGAGACTCCAAAACGTAGCAGCATGTGTAGTAGGGATTGTATTGCGAAACAGTTATCAGCGAGCATTATGATTCAAATAACTTCCGAGTGATTCCTTCGGGAGAAACATCTTTCTGAATCTGCAAAGCGTCGCGCTGTTGTTCAGGTCACGCAACGCGGATTCGGAAGTTAGTTAGGTTTCATCAGTTCAGTATTTACCCATGTTATTGGCAAAGTAACAACGTTTGGATTCTGGTGCTCATGCTTTGCCTATTTGCCGTGCCAGATCTCATTTTTGTTGCCACACTTCCAGATTTGTTTCTTTACATAGCCAGAATTGGTCGCCATTTAGGATGGTTTCCAGGGCGTTGTCGAACGAAATGCTCACCTCGCCTGTTTCTTGGGAGCAAACTTCGACGTGACGTCCAGGTTGGATGACCACGAGCCAGCCTTGCTCGCCGAATGCAAGGAAATTCCCTTTCCGCGACCAAAGTGGTTCAGTCTGGCCAACTTTCCAGCAAGTTGCAAAGTTTCCTTTCTGTGTTGAAACACTTGTCGCGAAGTATTTACCGGTCGAATCGATCGCCCAGTAGAATTCGGTATCTGCTGCCACCTCGATGAAATCAGGTTTTGCGGTGTTTAGATCAACAACGAACATTGGGTTTTGATCGTGCCCATGCAAGGAAGCGGGTTGTTGAGCCGCCATCCGCTTTCCCTTCACAAGAAGGTGGGATTGATCAATCCAGCGAACGCCGCTGATGTGACTTGGTAGTTCGATGGTGATGGGAGCAGTGTTTTTAATTACCGGGACGATCCGTAGTTTACTGGAGAGTGCTGACTCATCGGATTCACTGTGGTTGACCGTGACCACGCGTTCAGTGGCAGGGTCGTAAGTGGTGGGGGATCCGTTGTACTGGGATTGAATTCCCGCCCCCAATGGGCCTGCGACAAGATCGCCATTGGCCGAATTCCAGACCCTCAGTCCTTCGTTCCCTGGATTGACCTTCGGGACAGAAACGTTTCGCTTTGGTGTTTCATCGATTTGTTTGCGATTCGCGACGGTGAAGAGGTATTTTGAATCGGACGTGAATTGCATCTGCAGCACTTGTCCCGTCTGCTTGATCGGTGGCGTGATCGGTTTTCCGTTTCCTCCATGAAAGATTTGGATGTGGTCAGATGTTGGTCGAGTGCAAATGAATGCTCCATTTTCGCTCACCGCCGGCAACAACAGGTCACCGAATTCCATCAGGTGGGGCAAGGATGCGAGCACTTTTTGTTGTGCCATTGGTTCGAGCAAGCCGACTGTTTCGCCTTGCCCAGCCAATATCCTGGTGCTGTTTGGAATCGTGACGGGATACTTCCATCCCGGAAGGGGAATGATCGTCGCTGCGTTTTGTTTCTTGTCCAAGAGTAGATATTGGTTCTCACCAGTGAACAGTCCGACGTGTAGCGCATTTTGTCCGTCGTGCAAATTGATCGCTGCGTCCTTGAGGTTGGTTTTTCCGTTGAGCTGGAAATCTACGAGCTTCTCAAACGCAAGTTCTTGAACAATCTTCGTCGTTCTCTCGCGTTGTGTTGTTTCTTGATCCGGCTGGCAATACGTGATTGGTGAACCAAAAATTTGAATAAAAATGAAGAGGATGAATTGGCTGTTCTGTTTCATTTTAGAAATCTGCGTCTCAGAAATCAGGATTCTTTGATTGCCGGATTTAACCTGATGAACAGCAGTCTAGGCAGGCACGCATACATCGGAAATGACTTGCAGGCTACGAGCATTGAGGAATATCGGTTTTAGTCTGCGAGGATTGCCATGCGAATGATTGATCTGCGGTCGTTGGCAACTCGGGGCCTTAGCTGTCGGAATTTTCGTTCTTGTTGGATCATGTTTTTCGATCCGCAGTCGCTTTGAAAGCGGCGTTTGGGCGTGCGTGTCTGATGCGGCATCTGCGGAATCTCTGCGAGCTATTGTTCTCAGCGAGTTATTTGCAAGCGATTGTTCGAAGGACGCGCGCGGTCTGTGTTGGGGAAACAATTTCAATGGCAGCATTCGGTTTCAAATCGCGTTAAACTGATTCCGCACAATGCATTCAAGGGGCATGAGGTTTCGTCATCGCGGGTGAACGAAATCCGAAGGATT
The DNA here is from genome assembly GCA_029213145.1 of Rubripirellula sp. Taxonomy (GTDB): domain Bacteria; phylum Planctomycetota; class Planctomycetia; order Pirellulales; family Pirellulaceae; genus Rubripirellula. The sequence continues at coordinate 34,369 of JARGNK010000064.1, forward strand.
AATTTATGAGCGAGACAGTGATGAAAACGACCGGTTGGTTTCTCTTTGTGTTGATGGCATCGGTCATCCAAGCGGCAGAGCGGCCGAATATCATTTTGATGATGGTCGATGATATGGGGTTTTCGGATCTCGGTTATCACGGTGGGGAAATCAATACACCCAATCTCGATGCGTTGGCTTATGGTGGGGTACGCTTTTCGCAGTTTTACAACAGTGGTCGCTGCTGCCCGACTCGAGCCACCTTGATGACCGGTAATCATCCCCATCAGACGGGGATTGGGCATATGACCTTGTCGCCGGGGAAGAAACCGAGCAAGGCGAAGCCGCCTGCTTATCAGGGGTATTTGAATGAGCAGTGCGTCACCGTCGCCCAAAGTTTAAGGCAGTACGGGTATGCGACGCTGATGGCGGGTAAATGGCATCTGTCTCAGAACAAGCGATCCTGCTGGCCGCTTCAGCGCGGTTTCGAAAAATTCTTTGGTTGCACTGCGGGAGCCACACGGTTTTTCTTTCCCGAGGCCCCCAGGGGAATGACGCTGGGAAATGAACAAATCGCGCAGCCGGAGAGCACGACCGACGAAGCGTTTTACACCACGGATGCTTACACCGACTACGCAATTAGATTTCTGTCGGAACATCAAGCCGACAACCCATCGAAACCATTCTTTTTGTACTTGGCTTACACTGCGCCCCACTGGCCTCTGCAAGCGTTTGAGGATGATATTGCCAGGTATCGAGGGAAATACACAAAAGGATGGGACGCGTTGCGCGAGTCGCGGTTTCAAAGGCAGCTCGCTAGCGGACTGATTGCGGCAGGCACGGAGCTGTCGCCACGAACAGCAAGCATTCCTGATTGGGATTCACTCGATGCCAGCAAGCAAGACGAGATGGATCTCAAGATGGCCGTTTACGCAGCGATGGTTGATCGCGTCGATCAGAACATCGGAAAGCTCGTCGCTCATTTGAAACAGTTAGACTTGTTTGACGACACGCTGATTTTGTTTTTGTCGGACAATGGTGGCTGCCAAGAAGGCGGGATGCTTGGAAGAGGAGAATTTTATAACGTTGAACAACGCAACCTAGAAGGTAGCAATAGTTATGGTGAAGCTTGGGCGAACGCGAGCAACACTCCGTTTCGACTCTACAAACACTTTGCACACGAAGGTGGTACAGCAACACCGTTTTTCATGCATTGGCCAAATATGATCAGGCCACAGACGAATTGGTTTCGTTCACCCGCGCAATTAATTGATATCGTACCGACGTTGTTGGATGTCGCGGGAGCGAAACACCCTGAGCGTTTTAACGGATATGAGATTCCCTCGCTCGATGGCATTTCATTGCGCAACGCATTCACGGGCGAGCCACTGCGGCGGAGTCAGCCGATCTGCATCGAACACGAGAACAATGCGTTCGTTCGCGATGGTGATTGGAAATTGGTTGGCCGCGGCGTATCGCCAGCTTCGGGAATCGTCGATGCGAAGTGGGAGTTGTACAACATTGCGAGCGATCGAACAGAAATCAACGATCTTGCAAAGTTACATCCTGACCTGGTCGAGAAAATGTCCGACCACTGGGCGCAATGGGCTAAACGTGTCAACGTCTACCCAAAGCCAAGCCGCAAACGTTAGTAGCAAGGTTACCCGTTTTCAACGGGAAGGTTCGTTGGGCTCGAGAGGGGTCCAAGTATCAAACGTTGCTGCTTGGCCGATTCGCTTGCCCTCGTTGTCTTCCACGTTCCAAACGGTTGCACGTTCGATCAGAAAACGCTTGCCTGTTGTGGAGATCCGAATTCCGCGATAGTCGTCAACGTAGCCGTCACGCGTAGTCCGCTCTAATAAACTTCGGCGTTCGTCTCGATGAACCGGTTCCGCTGTCTGGCGAGATGGGGTTTTCAACAACGTTGGGATTGAGATTTCCCAGAGATCGAGGGCCGTCGCATTTCCGTAACTGAGCAATGGGTCTGGCTGGGTTCCATGGGCGACCACCACAAAGGGAACCTGAAATAATGACTCGGCGTCTGCCGCCGCGGAATTCTGCCGGTCGATCAATTCACACCCGATCAGGCGACGGTAAGAATCGAGTAGATGCTGGGTCAGATCAATCCAATCGTGCTGTTCCCAAGGTGACATCAATACGGAGCCTGGATGAATGAGTTGCTTGTGTGCCGGTTGTTTGTTTCGCGTACGAGTCTAACCTGATCTCCTCACGTTCGACAGCGGTTTAGGGGGGACGCGAAGCGCTTCGCGACGCTACCAAAAGAAGGTGTTTGGTGGTGAGGTGTCATGCCGATTTCAATCGCGTGATTGAAGGATCCGTTCCCACTGGGATGCGGGCAGTTCAATGCATGTCGATTCCTGATCGCACGGTGTCCAGGATACGTGCAATGATTTTGAGCAAGACGAGTTTTGATTTGCAAGATGAGAGGTCTTGGAGTGGTGTTGTCGAGTGGTAAATGCGCTCGCCGATCAGCGAGTGAGAATTGAGTTTTGAATGAAATTGGAGCTTTTATTCTGGGAGCTGATCTGGGAGCTGATCTGGGAGCTGATCTGGGAGCTGATCTGGGA
>JARGNK010000310.1 GCA_029213145.1 Rubripirellula sp.
ACGCTCGAGCAAGATTCTCTCACTCACAATGGTGCAATTCTATGGGGGGAGGTCATTTTGGGTGCTGCTGATGATCACTTGCCGTCAATCTTGTCCACACTTGGGGATGGCGGAATGCAAGCTGATTCAACGAGTTGACGGAATTCACTTCGCGGTGGCGTGGTCCCGTTACACTGTGTAAGAAGCATACCAATCAAGTCGCGATTCGGGTCCACCCAGACGTAAGTTCCGTCCGAACCGCGGTGAGAGAAAGTGCTGCCTCGCTCACTCACTGTCCATCCCAGTCCGTAGTTGATAGCAGCTTCACAGTGTTTCGACTGAGGGTTGGTCATTTCCGTGACCGAATCACTTTGCAGGATCTGCTTGTTTCCGTAGCGTCCCTCGTTGAGAAGCATCTGGCAAAACAATGCGTAGTCACGTGCACTTGAAACCATGCCTCCTGAACCACGTGGAAATGGCCAGTCGGGCGCGTCACCCGGTTTCCAACCCGCGCTCCATGTGCCATCCCGCTGGAGTCTGAATACGGTAGACATGCGTTTGTGGTCTGCATCCGACTCGTGATTGCAACTGTCAAGCATGCCCAATGGTTGGTAGATTCGTTCGCGAAGATGTTGCTTGTAAGAGCCTGTGACTTCTTCGATGACGGCAGCCAGTGTGTTGTAGCAGGCGTTGTTATAGGAAAAGGTTTTTCCCGCAGGCTCCAGTGGCGACCTGGCAGCAAATCGATTGACTTCCAAGCGAAGGTCTGGTGCCTGAGGATAAGTTGCTGACTTCTGTACCAAGGGAGTCAAGAATAATGGCTCGATGCGAATGCCACTGGTATGCGTCAGAAGGTGGCGAAGTGTAATCTCGTTCCACCTTTCATTTTGAAAGGCTTTTAAATAGGTGCCTACCGACTTGTCCAAGTCCAGTTTTCCATCTTCAGCCAGTAACATGATGCCGGCTGCTGTGATCGCTTTACTGTTCGAGGCCATGCGAAACAATGAGTCCGTCTCCATCGGACGGGTGCGTTGCAAATTGCGATGGCCATAAGCCTGATGTAGGATGATTTTTCCCTTCCTCGCAACCAGAATCACAGCGCCGGGAATTTTTTCTTCCGCTACCGCTTCTTCAATAAATGATGCAGCCTGATTCAGTGTCTCAGGATTGACACCAACTTTGACCGCTCGCCCGACTGTTAATTCAGTTGCTGTGGAGGAAGTAGCCGCGATTAGCAAAAAGGACGTTGCCCAAAGAAAAACTGACAAGCGGAATCGTGGCACAGCATCGAGAGAAAGGTTGTTGGGTGAATGGGGCATGGAATATCGCACGCGATGAGGTCGTTAAGTCATGAACCTTATTGGGGTGGGTGGGGTTAATCGGGTGCCGTTGCGGTAGATTCTGTCAGTGCCGCCCTAAAATCATATAAATGTGATGAGTTTAGAGTGTGGTATCGTGTGGTGAAATATGCTCGACCAATCATCGTGTGAGCATCTGGCATTCAGAAAACAGCTCGCTTCACTCGACGAGGTGCGGTTTTAGGTCTGTAATGTCGCGAATCCTTGTTCCGCCGGGCAGGATTCCGCTCGCGTCAACCTTCGCTCCATTGCGCATCACAACGTTTCCATCTTGCTGTTTTTTATGGACCGGATAATGGTCTCGCCAGCGTCCCACGGAATCAAAGTTTTCCAAAAAACGCGTAGCTAGATGCATTTTATTCCCAAAATAAAATGGTCATCTGCACGCAAGTGCCTCGCATAGTGCCGGCAAAAATTCACATCCCTGGATAAAGAACTCTGCAAGCTGGAAGTCCCGTAAACTCGTTGCGAGGGTTTAGGCGGCTTTATGTCCTCATCAATCGTTTGAGGATCAGCGAACCCAATCTGTTCCAGTAACGGTCCGACAATACAATGAACGAGATGAATCTAGATGCTGTGGCGGCGATCATTGGGAATTCAAAAGAAATCCTCGGAAACGCTATGTTGACGAGTTGGTATCGCTAGTCGCCAGGCTATCCATCTCAGACGCTGATCGAAGCGACGAAAGTCTATGAACACACGACGGATATCAATCTCACTAATCGTTTTCTTTGCGATTTTATTCTCGGCGAACATTGCGATTTGGGCCGAACCTGCTCGCAAACCCAATGTCGTGCTGATACTTGCCGACGATCTTGGTTGGAGTGACACAACGCTTTTCGGTACGACGCAGTTCTATCAGACACCGAACATCGAACGCCTGGCGGCGCGTGGTATGACATTCACGCGAGCGTATTCCGCCAGCCCGCTCTGTTCACCAACGCGGGCCAGTGTGCTGACCGGGCTGAGTCCCGCACGGCACGGTATTACTTCGCCAAGTTGTCATCTGCCAGCGGTCATCTTGAAAGCGACGCCCAAAGCGAGCGGTCCGCCGGACGCCAAGGCAACCGTACTTACATCGGTCTCACGACTCGATACGAAATATTACACGCTGGCGGAAACCTTGAAAGACAACGGCTACGCAACCGGCCATTTTGGCAAGTGGCACCTCGGTGCAGAACCGTATTCGCCTCTACAGCATGGATTTGATGTCGACGTGCCGCATCATCCCGGACCCGGCCCGGCGGGAAGTTATGTTGCGCCGTGGAAGTTCAAAGACTTCGATCACGATCCGGACATTCCGGATGAACACATTGAAGATCGGATGGCAAAGGAAGCTGTCGCGTTTATGGAAAAGCATCGCGATGAACCGTTCTTCTTGAACTACTGGATGTTCAGTGTTCACGCTCCATTCGATGCGAAGGAAACTTTGATTGACAAGTACCGCAAGCAGGTTGATCAGACGAACCCGCAACGCAGCCCAACGTACGCCGCCATGATTGAGAGTATGGATGACGCAGTCGGCACGCTGCTTGACACACTTGACCGGCTTAAGCTTTCCGACGAAACAATCATCGTGTTCGCTTCCGACAACGGCGGCAACATGTACAACGAGGTCGATGGAACAACGCCCACCAGCAACGTGCCGTTACGCGGAGGAAAAGCGGCGATGTGGGAAGGGGGTGTTCGCGGCCCGGCGATCGTCGTTTATCCAGAAGATGTGCAGCCTGGTAGTCGCAGCAATGAAATCATTCAGAGCTGCGATTTCTATCCGACGCTGCTGCAACTGCTCGACATCGAGACTCAGCAATCATTCGATGGCATCAGCATCGTTCCTGCTCTTCAAGGCGGGACGCTGCAGCGGAAAGCCCTCTTCACTTTTTTTCCCCATCAAACACGCGTCCCGGACTGGCTGCCGCCTTCGGTCAGCGTTCACGCCGGAGATTGGAAACTGATCCGGATCTTCCATGGCGAATCACCCGGTAGGCACAGCTACAGACTCTTCAATCTGAAAAGCGACATTGGCGAACATACGAACCTTGCGGCTGAAAATCCCGAGCGAGTTGAGGACCTCGACAAGCTGATCACTCAGTTTTTGGCAGAAACGAGTGCCGTCGTTCCGTTGCCGAATCCGCGATTCGATCCAACCCAATACGACCCGAAGATGATCGGTAAGGCAATCCCGAAATCGACGCGCAGGCCTGGTGGTTCAGGATCAAAAAAGCCGCAGCGGAATATCAAACTGGTCGCCGGCTGGCAGTCGGGCGGCACGTGCAGGCTCGCATTGAAGGATGGTTCGTTGATCGTCACCAGCAGTGGGCGAGATCCACACATGAGCTTCAAGCTTCCGACCGAACTGACTCAGAAGGAACTCGTGTTGAAGGTGACCATGGCGTCTAATTCCAGAGGGGCCGGGCAGGTTTTCTGGCAGGAGAAAGGCGTGACCCCGACATTCTTTCGTGACCGAAGTCGTGGTTTTGATGTTCAGCATGACGGTAAACCACACGAGTACAGGGTTTCTTGGTCCGCAAAGAATCCTGTCGTCGCCGTGCGTATCGATCCTTCGAACGCGCCCGGGGAAATTACGATCTCTCGAATCCTGCTGATCGACGCAGATGGCAACGATGTTTATCGATGGAAATTCTAAACCGCTTACACACCACTAAACTTCTGGCCGGATCTACCCGTGAAAGTCATCAACTCAGGCATTAAACAAGGTGGCAATTCACTCAGCCCATCTCGCTGTTGATCTTGCTGCTCTTGACGTGCGTCGGCGAGGCGGATGATCGTCCCAATATCATCGTGTTCTACACCGATGACCACGGTCACGCCGATCTGTCTTGCCAGGGTGTAGTTGATGACATCAGGACGCCGAATGTTGATGCTCTCGCCAAGAGCGGCGTGCTGGCGCGAAACGGCGATAG
>JARGNK010000065.1:0-14970 GCA_029213145.1 Rubripirellula sp.
TTCAATCGACAAGGCGATTTTCGAGCCAGTGGCAGTGGTCATCTCGATTGGGACCCCAAGCAAGTTGATCCCGCGTTTGTACGTCTGGCGTTTGCCATTGCGGAGCGGTTGGGCACGCAGAGTTGCGCGATGGACGGACTGTATCGTGATGGCGAAGCAGTTGCGTGTGAGATCAGCTACACGTATTCAAGCAGTGCTGTGCGTGAATGCCCCGGCCATTGGCGGTTAATCAGGACGGAGAATGGAGCAGACCAACTTGAATGGTGCGAGGGGCAGCTTCATCCTGAGTCGGCCCAGATTCACGATTTTCTGCAGCGTCTTGAAACAACCTCTTAAAAAAGTTGGCGTCGGGACGGAACCCTTACCAATGTCTCTCGCTCTTAGGGAGCATTTTGTGCCTCGGGCCGATTTGCGGACGAATTTCCAGGTGGCGGCTGGCTCTTTCGTTGATCGATCCATCCGTACAGCAGGCCACCCACCACAACGCTGATCAAAGCCGCGGTGGCCTGCTTGGGTTCTCCAACCCCGTATAGGGTTGCCAGGAATAAAGTACCCGAGACGTAAATCATCGCTGGCACGCCACCGAAGAGGAGCTTCACCTGCGGGTCATGACGACGGACCACAAACAACATCGCGACCGTCAATGCTGAGCAGACCGAAAGTGTTAGGCCGAGGTAGCCGAGCAGGTCTTTCAGTGTCGCCAGCGAGATAGCGACAATCGCAATCATTGCCTGGAACCAAATCGCGATCGTCGGTGCTTGTTCAGTGAAGCGGAACCATCGCGGGAAAAATCCATCATCGGCCATCTTCGCGTAAACCCGTGGTCCGGTCATCATCAATGCCGAGACGGATGTGAACAGGGAAATCACAATCACGATTCGAACCGCAATCGCCAATGTGTCACCGCCGATCACATTGGCTGCCGTCGCTGCAATTTGAGAGATATTCGCACCGTTGGTGATTGTTGAGACCGGCGCTGAAAAAACAAAAATCGCATTCAACACAACGTAGATGAGTGTGACCAAAATCGTCCCGCCGATCATCGCTCGGGGGACGTTGCGTTCAGCGTCGCGAATTTCGCTGGCAATGTAGATTGCGGCATTGAAGCCCGCGTAGCTAAACGAAATCCAAACTAGCTGATTGGCAAAGACGAGCCAATCTAACGGTGGCACCGTCAGCGGTGATGTTTCGCTTGCATTGACTGCCGTTGCGTTTGCGGGGGTAAGCCCTGGCCAACGGTTGATCATGGCCAAAGCAAAGAGAATGAATGCAATCAGCAATAAGAACTTTAGGCCCACCACCCAATCTTGTACACGAGCGGCTCCCCGAACACCGAGGGTGTGAAGGACCGCAGCGAGGAGCACAACAGGAATCGCGATCTCACCGTTGAATCGATTCTCCAGGGAGTCGAACAATAAGGGGCGTAAGTAAGTTTCCAGGCCCAATGCGGCGATCGCGATGGCACCTGTAAATCCCGCTAGTAGTGATACCCAGCCAGCCATCAAGCCAGCGGCTGGGTGGAGCGTCTTGCTCAAAAACAAGTATTCACCACCACTCTCGGAAAATCGAGAGGCCAGCGATGCATATCCCATTGCGCCGCAGATCGCCAATAATCCACCCACAAGCCACGCTGCGATCACTCGTTCCGGTGTGCTGAGTGCTGCCAGTGTAAAGCCGCTAGTCGTGTAGACGCCGACGCCGATCATGCTGGCCGCGACCAAGGTCGTCGCTGATATGACATCGAGTGGGGGACGCTTGTTTGACAATGTTCTGCGCCCTAATGCTGTTTGCGAAATTCGAGGAAGTAATTCTCTTTGAAACCCGGGATCTTGCGTTCTGCGATTAATTCAAACCCGGCTGCTTGTACCTCATCGATGAAAACTTTCTTGCCCGCCCGTACATGGCCAAGCAACCAGTCACGGGAGACCCCCGGTATGCGCTCAAAATCGATTAGGACCAAACGTCCATTCGGGTCAAGGGAACGATGGATGGATGCTAATGTGTCGGCAGGGTATTCGAAATGGTGATAAACATCACAAATGAATGCCAAGTCGACTGAGTTGGGTGGCAGGCAAATCGAATCTTGGTCGCAAAGCACCGTCGTAACATTCTCAACTTTCCGTTGATGAAATTGTTTGGAAAGATGCTCTACAAATTTGGGCGAGATGTCGATTGCGTAGGCCCAGCCTTGTTCGCCGATCGTTTCCGACATCAGCAGCGTAAAGAAACCAGTTCCCGCTCCCACGTCAGCAACTCGATCACCTGGTTTGAGTTGCAAACTCGCCAAAATGTCTTTTCGAGCCAGGTAGACCTCGCGACTCTCAACTTCGAATCGCTCGATCCATTCCTGCACATCAAGATTCGGATCGAGAAAGTTATCGTTGATGCCCGGTTTGACACTCTGTTGATCGGCTGCCGTTATTTTTTCCTGACTGATCACTGGAGACGCAATCAACGCCAGCGACAAGAATGCGAAAAGACGATACATGGATAACCTCGCAGTAAAAACAATCGCGATGCGAATCGCCATTCGCGTGCTGGGGAGATGATGTCCGATAGGTGGGGCAGAAGCTTGTTAAGCCAGTAATCAAGTCAAAGGCTGGATGTCAGTTGATTCACAGGTTGGAATTCACGGCGATGTTGTGTCGCCTATTTGCCATGGAACACCGATACCGGCTGATCTGAATGCCGACGTTGGAACAAACCGCACAGTATATTCGGTCCAGTCTCACCAGGTCGCAGTCGGATGCCATCTTCGAAGGTGTTTATCTGTTCGCATTCAAATCCATAGGACGCAAGCATCGCACAGAGTGAATCGGGGTTGAAGTGGTGCAAGTGTTCATCGGGCAGTCTCATTCGCCAATCACGGAACCAGTCGTCTCCCAATTCCGCCCAGCGGCAATAGGGAACGGCGATTGCGAGGACTTTCGCTCTCAATCGTCGAAGAAAACTCAGGTCAGGAATGTGCTCAAGTACATCGAACATGGCAACGACGTCCCAGTCCTCGGCCAGCGACTCGTCCCAACTCATGAAATCGACATTGTCGGGAAGTGGGTACCGAGTGACATCACACCCGACACATTGCGATACACCGCTGATCTGAGCTGCTTCGATGAAACTGCCGGTTCCGTATCCAATTTCGAGGACGGACTTTGGTATGCGACCGAGAATGCCTAGTAACCAACCAAGTCGCTGATATCCCAGCTTGATCGTGCGATCTTCCAGGTTTTCGTAGTACGACAGATACTCGCGATCGTAAAGCATCGGTTTGTGGTGGATCTGATGAATGACACCGAAAGAGTCAATCCGGTAATTCTCAAGCATGCGATCGCAGCTCGTGCGGCAGGGGTGTGTGTTGAGATTAGTTTTTAGTCATACAACGGATGTCAATCCGATCCAGCAAGATGAATTCATCTTCTTCACCCAGCGGGCCGGCTAGAGTGAGTCGGATTTTGGCCGCCTTTGCACCAGGATCGATTGGGGTGATTTGGGTGAGTTGCCAGTCTGGTCGCGCAGCCTCGCGAATGAAAAGTCGATGTTGGCTTTTTTCGGTGTCGAGAACCAGACTGAGTAGCACGGTTGCCAGTTGCCCGTCCGTTGACAGTGGTGCGTGATGTTGTGGTTGCGATTTGTCTTCTCGCTCACTTCGGAAGGTAATTTGCTGATCGGTGAAACGACCCAAAGTTCCTGCGGAGATCGAGTTGCCGGCTGGGTCCAGCCATTCGATTCGAAGCTGTTCTCCTGTCGTTTCACCGTGCAGATGCGCAGAATCGAGTTTCATTTCACAAGTCAGTTGGCTGGCGTTGGATGGTAGGTCGAATGTGGCTTGCATTCCTTCTTGTGGACAATCACTGATGCGGAGTCGATCTAGCCCATCGGTTTTTGTGGTGCCAAAATCACCCGACCAATGTGCGGGTTTGAGGCCACTGGACCGACAGGAACTCAATGCTGTCCCCGCGGATTCTGCGAAGTCCCATACTGCTAAGCGATCGTTGGAGATCGCAGCCGGCCGGCCGCCGCGACGGTAATCGGCAACGCCGATCATGTCTCCCGTTTTAGCGTCAATGGCAATGGTGTGTGCCGACCCTTGGAGCGGTCGGTTGATGACTTTATGTCCACGCTGACGTAAGGCATCGATCACATTCTTGTGTGGTGGTTCATCGAATCGCTCCAATTCTACCTGATCGGGAAACCATTGATGGTGCATCCGTGGAACCGCTACGGCTGTCGCGGCGTCCATGGAAAATTCGGTGACATTCAACACGATCGATAGCACCGTGTTGATGATTGTTCGGCCACCGGGGCTGCCTGTTACTAAAACAACTTTGCCATCACGTTCGATGATGGTTGGTGTTTGCGAGCTGAGCATTCGCTTTCCGGGCGCGACCAAGTTTGCTGCGGTTCCAATGCGACCCAAGCGATTGGTTTCACCTGGGAACCAATTGAAATCTCCCATTTCGTTGTTCAGCACATAGCCAGCGCCGGCGACGACCAGTCGTGAGCCCCAGGTTGCTTCCAGTGTGTAGGTATTACTGACCGCCATCCCATTTGCATCAATGACTGAAAAGTGCGTCGTGTTGTCGCTCTCAGGCGTCAGTGGAATTTCGGGAGCAACGGTTTCACTACGAGTCGCGCGATCTTTTTGGATCGAATTCGCCAGCTCTTTTGCGTATGCCTTGGTCGTTAAGTGCGGGGGGATTTCAGCAAAATCCGGGTCGGCCAAAAAACGCGCTCGATCTGCAAATACTCGGCGACAGCTTTCTGCAATCAAGTGAATGTTTTCGGGGTCGAAACGATCGCGGCTGGACAAATCAAAGTTTTCAAGAATATTCAACGCTTCGATGACGCAGGTTCCTCCTGAGCTTGGTGGTGGTGCACCGAGAATGGTGTATCCACGGAATGTTCCCCGTAGCGCTGGCCGAATCTTGGCGCGATAACGCTGCAAATCCGTCGCCGAGATCAATCCGTTTCCCCGCTGCATTTCTTTGACCAACAATTCAGCCAAGCGACCGGTGTAAAACGCATCGGGGCCATGCTCGGCAATCTCCGATAGCGTTCGAGAGAGTTCGGGCAAAACCAGCACTTGTCCGATTTGCCACGGCGAACCGTCGGCCGTTCCATAAACTCGCCGTAATTCAGCGAACTTTGCTTGTTGTTTTACCGAGGGTTGCTGCAATACGGCGTTCAGTGATCTGGCGAGTGGTTGATCGACCACGATTCCATCGGCAGCTAGCTTCGCAGCGGGGGTCACCAATCGTGACCAAGGCAGTTGGCCATAGCGACGATGGGCAGCCGCCATGCCGCGCACCGTACCGGGCACGCCGACCGCTTTTTGAGCAAATGTGGTATCGTCGCGTTGAAAGGAAGTTGCTGTCATCGCCAGCGGGGCGACTTCGCGATAATCAACACAGACGGCTTCTTCTCCATCGGCTGTTCGGACGATCATAAAGCCGCCACCGCCAATATTTCCCGCCTCTGGCCAACTGACGGCCAATGCGAAAGCAGTGGCGACCGCCGCATCGACAGCATTGCCGCCATCGACCAAGACCTGTCGTCCAATTCGGCTGGCGACGGCGGTGTCGCTTACGACCATACCGGCATCCCCTCGGTCCACATGTACATGGTTGGTGGCATCCGCTCGCAGCAAATGCCCGCTTGAACCAAACAGGATTGCGGTCAAGCCGACCGTGATTCGAACGCTTGCGAACTTTTCCATGCTGGAGACTCAATGATCAGACGCGAGTGGGTGTTGCCAATACCGTTATTGTAGGCGGTTGCGATGGAGTCCGATGCCGTGCCACCCACTGCGAACTTATTTACGGGTGACCCTACTCGGCCTGGCGACCCACTGCGATATGGCGACCCACTGCGGTATGGCGACCCACTGCGATATGCGGCGTACGCCGTTGGTTGGGAAATAACACAGTCGCCCCCGGCAGATTCCCCTCGGATGCAGATTCCCCTCGGATGCAGAGCATTTCGCAGCAGGCACCCAGCGTTTTCCAAGAGGCGGCCGAGCTTTTTGCAGCAGGGTCGCGCACCGTGGCCGTTATGTTACGATTCTGGGCTGTTCATCAATTCATTCACACGTGTAATCAAGCCGAGGCAACGCGTGACCCGACCATCGACAAAGATTGTTTACACCCACACCGACGAAGCACCGGCACTGGCCACACAGTCTTTGTTGCCGATCGTCCGAGCATTCACCCGTTCATCGGGCATTGAATTTGAGCTGAAAGATATTTCGCTGGCCGGTCGAATCCTCGCAAATTTCCCCGAGTTTTTGAGCGAGGATCAACGGATCCCAGATGCCTTGACTGAACTTGGTGGATTGGCCAAGACACCGCAGGCAAATATCATCAAATTGCCCAATATTAGTGCCTCGATTCCGCAGTTAATCGCGGCCATTGACGAGTTGCAGCAACAAGGATTCGCTGTCCCCGACTTTCCGGCGGATCCACAGACCGATGAACAGCGTGACATTCGAGCGCGTTATGCCAAAGTGCTCGGCAGCGCGGTGAATCCTGTCTTGCGGGAAGGAAACTCGGATCGTCGCGTCGCGGCTCCGGTGAAAGAGTACGCCAAGAAAAATCCGCATTCGATGGGGTCATGGGCGGCAGACTCAGCGTCGCATGTGGCCCACATGAACGATGGTGATTTTTTCGGTAGCGAACAGTCGCATGTGATGTCGGATGCCGGTACCGTTCGAATCGAACTGACCACCGCTGACGGGCAAACGACAGTGCTCAAAGAATCGCTCGAGTTGCAGGCCGGTGAAACGATCGATGCTTCTTTGATGAGTTGCCAAGCACTGCGATCCTTTCTTGCTCATGCAATCGAAGATGCGAAAGCTAACGATGTGCTGTTTTCGCTCCACCTCAAAGCCACGATGATGAAGGTATCGGATCCGATCATTTTCGGTCATGCGGTAAGCGTTTATTACCAGGATGTATTCGAGAAATACGGTGAGCTGTTCGATGAATTGGGAATTCAAGCTCGTAACGGGGTTGGCGACATTTATGCCAAGATCGAAAGCTTACCCGCCGATAAGCAAGCGGAGATCAAGTCGGACATCGAAGCGGTCTACCAACAGCGGCCGCGGCTTGCCATGGTTGATTCGGACCGTGGTATTACAAATTTGCATGTCCCCAGTGATGTGATCATCGATGCCTCGATGCCGGCAGCCATCCGATCTTCGGGGAAAATGTGGGGCCCCGACGGCCAGTTGCATGACATGAAGGCCGTAATCCCCGACCGCTGCTATGCCGGGATCTACCAAGCTACGATCGACGATTGCAAACAGAATGGTGCGTTCGACGTTACCACGATGGGAACGGTATCGAACGTCGGACTGATGGCCCAAAAGGCAGAGGAGTATGGCTCCCACGACAAGACGTTTGAATTGTCTGCGGCGGGAACTGTTCGTGTGCTCGACGCTGCTGGTAACGTCTTGATGGAGCACTCGGTGCAGGAGGGCGATATTTGGCGAATGTGTCAAACCAAGGACGAGCCGATTCGGGACTGGGTTCGCTTGGCTGTGAGCCGTGCGCGAGCCACCGGAGCAATGGCGATCTTTTGGCTCAATCCAGATCGGGCACACGACCGAAACTTGATCGAAAAAGTGAATCGATATCTGCCGGAGCACGACACAGACGGCTTGGAGTTGCAGATTCTGTCGCCTGTCGAGGCAGCGAAACTCACTTGCCTTCGCGCCCGCGAAGGTAAAGATACGATTTCGGTGACTGGCAACGTGTTGCGTGATTACCTAACCGACTTGTTCCCCATCCTCGAATTGGGAACCAGCGCTAAAATGTTGTCGATCGTGCCGCTTCTGGCGGGTGGCGGATTGTTTGAAACGGGTGCGGGTGGATCGGCACCCAAGCATGTTCAGCAATTCCTCGCCGAAGGTCATCTTCGCTGGGACTCATTGGGCGAGTTTTTGGCACTGGCGGTCTCTTTGGAACATCTCGCTGCGGTTGCCGAACATGATGCGGCCCAAGTTTTGGCCGAAACCTTAAATGAGGCGACAGGTAAGATTCTTGATGAGAATCGATCGCCGAGTCGAAAGGTAAACGAGCTCGATAATCGAGGCAGCCATTTTTACTTGGCCCAATATTGGGCGCAAGCATTGGCTAACCAAGATCGTGACGCGCAATTACGCGCGGAGTTCGAGCCGATTGCGAGCAAGTTGGTCGAATCAGAAGACCAGATTCTTAGTGAATTAATTGCCGCGCAAGGATCTGCGGTTGATATTGGTGGCTACTATCACCCCGATGCCACAAAAGCTGCTGCCGCGATGAGGCCAAGTTCAACGTTCAATGAAATTGTGGGCGGCCAAAACTGCTGAGTGGACTTGAGCGGCATGCAGAAGCTGCAACTGCGGCCTGATTGAGTCGGGCGATCGCCCGGTTGAGGTGGATCGACAGATTGTCGATCGTATGAAGTTCGGTTGATTTGGCTACCTGTTGTTTCCGAGCAAAGCTGCCGTGTTGGTGGTCGATCGATGCCAGCGTAGGGAACGCCACGCCGCTTTACGCCGTGCCATCGCGAAGCTTGGGCGGAATCGGAGATCTAGTATGCACCGGTCGAAAGGCAAGGGAAATCGATGACGGCAGCATTTCTGTTTGTTGCGGTACTGTTGCTCTTGGGTGTCATGCTACGAGCGACGATTCCGATTTTCCGTTGGCTTTATATCCCGGCATCGGTGATCGCTGGTACGATTGGATTCGGGGTGATTCAGTTTGCCCCGGACTGGTTTGCTGATTGGTCCGCCACTCTGCGGAGCTGGCCGGGTTGGCTGATCGCAGTTGTCTTTGCTGGCATGTTATTGGAGCGAAAGCCAGCTTCATTGAAAGAGAGTGCTTCCCGCGTCGGTCGGCAGGGATTAATGGTTTGGGTGATTGTGGTCGGGCAAACCGCCTTGGGGCTGCTGGCGACATGGTTGTTGGTGCAACCAATTTATGAAGTGCCCAATTCCTTCGGGATGTTGATCGAGACGGGTTTCGCCGGTGGGCACGGCACAGCGGCAGCAATGGGGCAAGTGTTTGCCCACCCCAAAATCGAGCTGCAGGGTGGTTTGGATTTGGGCGTATTGATGGCGACCTGTGGATTGGTATACGGCATCGTTTCGGGCATTCTGTGGGTCAACCTGGGCGTGCGGATGAAGTGGGTCGGAACAGCGGCGGGCGAAGTCACCGCAGAATCTGCATCCGAGCAAGTCGATCAGTCAGTTCACCCGCCCATTGGCTACGCTCGCATCAGCAATGCCGTCATGGACCCTTTGTTGTTGCAAGTTGTTTGGCTCGCGCTGGCAATGGGGATCGGCATAGCGCTGCAGCAATCTGTGGCCTGGGGTATCGGCGAGATTGAATCATGGTTCGGGTTGGGCGAACCTGAATCACAGGGTGCGGAGGGAGCCCTTTCGCAACGGATGACATTGCAGAGTGTCGTCGATAGTTTTCCGTTGTTCATCTACACCTTGTTCGGCGGTCTGATCGTCCGCCAGGTGTTGCGGGTTGTTCGGCAGGAGGATTCGATTGACCGCGAAACAATCAATCATTTGACTGCGACGGCGATGGATGTCCTGGTTGTCGCTGCGATCGCTTCGTTGAATGTGACTGCGGTTGCCACTCTGCTGGTGCCGTTTTCAATTCTGTTTTTCGTCGGCGTGATCTGGGCTGGATTTTGTTTGTTGATCTTAGCGCGGTGGTTGTTGCCATCGAAGCATTGGTTTGAATTGGGATTGATCAACTACGGGATGTCGACTGGAACCACTGCGACCGGTTTTGTATTGTTGCGATTGGTCGATCCTGAATTGGAATCGGGAGCTGCGGAAGACTACGCGTTGGCGGCTCCGTTATCTTCCCCTTTCGTCGGTGGCGGCATGATCACTGTGGGGTTACCCCTTCTTGTGCTTGAAGGGATTCCGATTGCTTTATCCGCCATTGGTTTGATCTTGGTCGTCATTGCCATGATTGCGATCGGCCGCCGATGGAATCGAGCCGCGAATGACTAGCTCGTGACCGATTAGCTCGCGGCCGATGCTGCGTGAATGAAGCAGCCCAACAGACTCTACTCGTCTTCACGTGGTGCGATGTAGACGTTCGCGAAATCGACAGGGCCACTGGCTTGTAGCGAGATCTTGCCCTTCAGGGAAGTCGTTTCTTGCATTGCCGGTTGGCCGTTGATTTCGACTCGCACAGCCTTCCCTTCGGAGATTGCTTCGATGCGATTCCAGCGTCCCGTTGGTTCCAATCCCTTGCTTGTTTTTGCAAGGTCGATGTTCAACCCGCCGATAGCGATGACCACCCCGCTCTGTTTGTCTTTCAATTTGACATCGATGACGAAACGCGTTGATTCCATTTCCTTCGTTGTTTCCAGGCGACTCGTCTGCTCTGCGCTCGCATCGTGTTTGAGTGTCCAGTCGTTGGCTTTCCAGAGTGAATCAGTCGTGGCCTTCCAGCCCTCCAAATCAAGTCCGTTGTAGATGGACATGTATCCACGATCGGAGATCGCGATCTGTTGCTCGGTGATTTTGGTGTCAGGCAGTTCCGTGATTCGCACGTTGCGGTAATGAACGATCCCACCCTCCGATTCCAAGCAGATGTATCCCTTGCGTGGAACACAGTCCTTTCCTCGAGTCACGACTTTGCCGTTGACTGCCAAGGAAATTTCCCCATCACGACATTCGATTCGGTAGTGGTTCCACTCTGGGCTGGGCCTGGACCGATTTTCAGTGGGGAATGCGCGGCTGCCTCCATGACCGTTGATCGGTGTCATGGTGGCTCCGTGAATTGGGAAGATGTCACCATGCGTGGTGTGGCTGCGATTATTACCGTAAGCGTTTTCTAAAACCTGCACCTCAATGCCACGATGAAAAGGGACACCACGTGAGGTGATGTCGTCGGCCCACACGAAGACCCCTGCGTTGCCGCGGGGAACCATGTGACGCCACTCCAATTCCATGATGAAGTTTTGGTACATCTTTGCGGTTCGGATTTCACCGATCGGTCGACCACTGCAAATGACCATTCCGTCCTGATAGGTCCATGTTTTCGCAGGTGTGTTGGTTCTCACCCAACCGTCAAAATTGCTGCCGTTGAAGAGTGGTCGGAAATTTTCCTGTGCGGAAAGATCTGGCGATCCAAGTTGCAGTGAAAAACAAATGACAAATGACAGGATTTTAAACAGGCGGATCATTTGAATTCCTTGATTGACGAATGCGGCCGTGCAGAACCGAAGAGGGTCCGGATACTCTGAGCCAGATTCATTGATGGCTGCATTTTCAATTTGTTCAGCAGCATTTAGCATGGATGGTTTCCGCGAGATCGATCTGTCAAATTGATCCATCCCGCGGGTGAAATTCTGTTGGCTCACGAACCAACACCCGACACGATACACTAACGAAGGTCAGATTTCCCCTCGATGCTTGCCGATCCCAGAGGAGATTGGCAAGGTTTCGCCTCCTTGCGTTGCCGGCAGTCCCACGATGCACCGTTGGCGATGACGAATCTTTCCAGCCCGAGCAGGCAACGCCTGAGCAAGCAGGACCCGACAAAGATCGAATCACTGGGTGAACCAGTGATAGATTCATGAAAAGGATCGTTCGAAAAAATGTACCCGCATGTGGGTCGAGTCCGCTTGGTTCGATTCGGATATTATGATCTGCAGACGAGTCGTTGCTCTGATCCGCAGGTTACCCTCGTTTTATTGTTCTTGATCGAAAGTGCATCGCCATGACGCTCACGACTGCTGTGCTGGGGTTCGCGGCGGTATCGGTTGGCGTCGCCGGATTAGGCATCGTGTTGTCGCGTTCTGCTGATGCGTTGGGAAATGCATTTCGGTTGGATCGATCGATTACTGGTTTCTTATTGCTGGCCGCAGCAACAAGCTTGCCGGAGCTCGTGGTCAGTTGTCAGGTCGTTCGCGAGGGATCACCCGGGATGGCGGTTGGCAGTCTGTTGGGCAGTTGCTTGATGAACCTGCTGATCTTGGCTGTGATCGATTTGACCCGTCGAACACGCGGCCGCATCTTGACCCAAAAGGCAGCTGCCCACGCTCTGGCTTCCTTGACGTCGGTTTTGTTGGCGGCCACCGTTGCCGTCGCTGTGCTTGTGCCGTCGATGCCAAGCATTGGTCGGTTTCATTCGGCCAGTCTGCTGATCGCGGTGGTCTACATGATTACCTTTCGCCTGGTCTATCTTGATCGACGTGTGAGTCGTCCCAGGGACGTGTCCGATGACGAGGAGGTTCCCGCTGTTCCGGTTCCGGTGAAGGGATGGCAACGTCCGATTGCGTGGTATTTAGGATCGACACTCGGTATCTTTCTGCTCGCACCGTTTTTGGCCTCCAGTTCAATTCAGCTCTCTGACGTCTTGCATCTCAGCGGAACGTTTTTTGGCGCCGTATTCTTGGCATTGGTGACCTCGTTGCCTGAGTTAGTAACAACGGGAGAGGCATCTCGTATGGGAGCGGAGGATATGGCAATTGGAAATGTTCTTGGCAGCAACGCCTTCAATTTGCTGATCCTGGTCGGCGTTGACATCTGCTACCCGCAACCGCTCTTTTCGTCGCTCACGAGTGTCCACGCGATTGCCGCCTTGGGGATCATCGCGACAACGACGGTGGCGGCGATGGGCTTGTTGTATCGTGCTGAGAAACGCTTTCTGTTACTTGAGCCTGATGCCGTCAGCATCGTTTTAATGGCGATTTTGTTCTTTTACCTGCTATATGTTCTGTAGCAGTTTGCTCTAGCAAATTCTCGGTAACATTGCACCGCTTGGCTCATCGAGTGGTTGATCAACTCCGATTCCGCGACGGATCAGCACTGCAGAAACATCACGTGGTTGGACATGGCCGATGTCGCAGCATTGAGCGGAAACAGCGTGGGATCTCAAGCAGTTGAGTGCTGTTTCGCGACGGTCGGGGTGAACTGCCACCAAAAAAGTTCCTTCATTGGCAACAAACAACGGATCGATCCCCAGCAGCTCGGCGATTGCACGGGTGTTCGCTGCAACGGGGATCTTTGCGGCGTCGATCCACATCGTCTGTCCACTCGCTTCGGCCCATTCGTGAAGGACGGCGGCAATACCTCCCCGTGTCGCATCACGCATGGCGTGCAGGTCCATCCCAAGTTGATTGCGTAAATCTTGTGCTGGTTGATGCAGAGGGGCACTATCCGATTCGGGAGCCGGTTCGAATTCAAAATTTTCACGCGCCGAGAGGACTGCCAACCCGTGCTTACCGATCGGCCCTGTTACGATGATTTGATCACCTGGTTCAATGCGGTCTGGACGCATTTGCGGTTCACCTTGCAGAACGCCGATGCCGGTCGTGTTGATGAAGATTCGATCGGCCGCTCCTCGGGGTACGACTTTTGTATCACCAGCAATGACAGAAACGCCGCAATGATTCGCTGCCGCGGCGATGCTGTTTAAAATGCGATCCAGCGTCTGTAACGAAAAACCTTCCTCGAGAATCAAAGCCAATGTCAAATGTTTGGGGGTGGCACCTGACATTGCCAAGTCATTGATCGTGCCATGTACGGCCAATGAGCCGATGTCACCACCAGGGAAAAACAGTGGGGAAACGACAAAACTGTCGGTGGTCACAACGGTCTCGCCGTCCAGTCGGCCCAAGACAGCCGCGTCTAACTGCAGTCCATTGCGATCCAGCGACAACAACGGTGCGATGCGGTGCTCAATCAGTTGTCGCATCAAGCGGCCACCTTCACCGTGCGCTAATTGAACTGTGTCAGTTGGGCCAATGTCGATGGGGCAAGCGGGTGTTGGCGGGTCGTGCATCACTCAGGTCGATCCAAGGGCGTAATCAAAGTTGTTTGGAATCGAGCATAGGCGGCGCATGCACCTTCACTACTGACCATGGGAGCCCCTAACGGTGATTCGGGCGTGCAATCGCGGCCGAACGCCGCGCATTCCATCGGTTTGATTCGCCCGGCCATCACATCTGCAGCTCGACATCGCTGGTCATCCGGTATTTGTGCCGGGATGTAGGCGGCGAATTTTTCACTCGCGTCATAATGTTTCCAATCCTCACGCAGCACCAAAGCCCCGCTCGGAATGTTCCCGAAGCCTCGCCAGGAGCGGTCTCCAACTTCGTAAACGGATTCGACCGTTTGCAGTGCCGAAACATTGCCATCACGTTGGACGTTTCTCGCATACCGATTCACTACTCGCACTTCATTTGCCTCGAGCAGTCGCACGCTGTGCAAGATCCCATCCAGCAAATCGATTGGTTCAAAGCCGGTCACGACAATGGGTGTTCGACTGGTTTGACTGAATGATTCAAGTGATTGATATCCTGTGATGGTGCAGACGTGACCAGCGGCAAGAAATGCCTGTACCCGATTGTCAGTGCTCTGGACGATTGCTTCCATCGCTGGCTGAACTCGGACGTGGGCGGGAATGATGCTGAAGTTCTGGATGCCCTCTCGCTCGGCTTGGAGCAACGCCAATGCGGTTGCGGGGGCAGTGGTCTCAAATCCGACGGCCAGAAAGACGATCTCTTTGGATGGATTCTCGATTGCCAGCTTCAAAGCGTCGATCGGTGAGTAGACGGCTCGAATGTCACCACCAGCTGATCGCGCCGTTAGCATGGATTCATGGCTACCTGGTACCCGCAGCATGTCACCGAAACTCGCCAAAATCGTATTGGGGCGTTGTGATAATGTGATCGCAAAGTCGATCACTTGACTCGGGGTAACGCAGACCGGACAGCCAGGACCGTGAATGATTTCTAAGGCATCCTGTAAAGCCGTCTCGATACCACTGCGAACCAGATTGTGCGTTTGACCGCCGCAAACATCCATCAAAACCCATCGCTGGGTAGTCATTGCGCAAATTTGCTTGATCAGGTCATTCGCTAATACTGCATCGCGATATTCGTCCAGGTATTTCATGTCTGATCTTCGTCCCAGATCTCACCAGCGGCACGGAGATCGGCAAGCGTAGC
>JARGNK010000065.1:14980-36879 GCA_029213145.1 Rubripirellula sp.
TGCATCGACGATTCCGATCGCCACTCCGGCATGAACCATCACATAGTCACCGATTTTTGCGTCGTTGACGCAAGCCATATGAACTTCACTCGCCACACCTTCAAAACTGACAACGGCACGCGACATCAGCGGATCACGATCAATCCACCGTTGAACTTTTCCAGGAATTGCTAGGCACATGGCTATGGAGTCTCAAATTTACTCGGCTGGTATTCATTATCGTGACCGAGAATGGCCGAAGCGACCACCAGTTGTCCGATCGAAAGTCCGCCGTCACCGATGGGCAGGCGGCTCGGGTGGTCAAGCTGGCAAGTCTTTTCCTCTGATAATTGGTTCAGTAGATCCATCAAAACGGCGTTCTGAAATACGCCGCCAGACAAAACTGCGGCTGCGTCATGCCAACGCTGGGAAAGGTCTAGGATCAGGTTTGCAACTGAACGGTGAAACTTCATTGCGATGCGTTCCCGCGAGATTCGATTCAAATCAGCCAGCACGCTTCGCACCACGGGACGCCAGTCGATCGATACGGGATTCCCTTGTTCAAAGTCGAAGGCATAGAAACCCGTTTCAGATAGGTCGCAAGTCGCTTCGAGCAAGATGGCGGACTCGCCTTCATAAGTTGTTTCGTAATGTTCCAGAATCAATGCTGAGATGCCATCGAACAAACGTCCCATGCTGGTCGTTAATGGTGCTGTTCGGTAGGTATTTCGAAATAGCTTTGCGGTGACATTCTGGGAGGTTTGTTCCAGCAGGTGATTGAAATGATTTTCTGCTGGAAGTTGGTCAATTAATGCCAATGCGGTCCGCCATGGTTGAGTGATCGCAGTTTCTCCACCTGGCAGCAGGAACGGTCGTAAATGGGCAACACGTTGATAAGTGGCGGTAGTGCACCTCAACACCTCGCCGCCCCAGATTGTGCGATCTTCAAGAGGCATCGAAATCCCCGGCGATTGTGGAACGCAGGCGGTGTTGCTGCCGCCGTAGCCCGTGCCATCCATTGCGAAGCCAAGCACAGTGCAGTCTGTTTTGCCAGTATCGAGCATGGCTCCTGCAATGTGCGCATGGTGATGTTGCACACGGATGGTCGGGAGGTTTTGTTTGACTGCAAACTGCGTCGTGAAGAAGTCTGGGTGTTCGTCACTGACAATCGCTTGCGGGGTGATCCCATAGAGTTGCTTCATTTGTTCGAAGCTTTGAATGAAACGATGACGAGTCGCTTCGCTGTTCATGTCACCCAAGTGGGGACCCATCACCAATTTGTCTTCCGTGCGGATCGCGATCGATACTTTTTGGTGACCACCGACCGCCAACAAGCAGGGGCCAGGTTCGGCATGCCAGACGCGGGGTGTAAATCCTCTCGCCGATCGAATGGTGATGGGGCGACTGCCTGATATTCTCGTGACACTGTCATCGACAGGATGGTGAATCTCCCGATCGTGATGTAGCGTGATAACGTTTTCCAGTTGATCTTGCGCCTCGTCTTCGTTGGCTGCGATCGGCATGTCGCTGACATTACCACTGGTGACCACCAGGGGGCGGTCGCATCGTTTCGCGATAAGCCAGTGAAGTGGTGAAGTCGGCAGCAGGATGCCGATTTCTTTTAGGCCAGGATGAACGAGTGTCGAGATTTTTGAATTGAACTTGCTGCGCAGCAGGACGATGGGATTTTCTGACAGCAGCAGTTCGTGTTCTTCAAGTTCATTGATGTCTGCCAGTGTGCGGGCGGATGGGAGGTTCTGTGACATGACAGCCAAGGGCTTTCGCGGCCGGCGTTTGATCTGTCGCAATCTCGTTATGGATTCGTCGTTTCCCGCGTCACAAAGAAGTTGATAGCCGCCGATTCCTTTGATCGAAACTACTTTTCCTCCAGTCAACGCGTCGGCAATCATTTGGATGTTGCTCAGCCCCGTCTCTTGTGACGCTCTCTGCAAGGACTCTGTTTCGAGTTGTCCTGTCTCCAATGATTCCGTGGTGATTCTTTCGCCGCATTGATCCGTAATCCACGCTCGCGGGCCGCAATGAGCACAGGAGATGGTTTGGCCATGAAAGCGTCGGTTTTCGACATCCTTGTAGTCCTCTTGGCAAGCTTTGCAGAGTGGGAAATCTTGCATCGTCGTGCGATGACGATCAAAGGGCATCTGGCTAATCACTGAATAGCGTGGTCCGCATTGGACACAACTATTGAATAGGTATCCGTATCGCCTAGGATCGTGACTTGGGTCCGTGTCGACGACTTCGCTTAAACATTCAGAGCAACAGACGGTGTCGACCGGCACATCAGTTCCCAGGATTGAAGCGGTCAAACTCTGCAAGATCTCGAAGCTTTCGAGCTGGGGAGTCGGAGGGACCGGTTGGCGGAGAACTTGGAATTTGGAATGCAGCCAGGTCTCAAACGCTTGCAACGCTTTATCTGAACCACTCGCAACGATTCCGACACCCTGTCCGCAGTTGTAGACGTAGCCCATCAATCCCAGTTGTCGTGCACGCCGTGCCGTGGTGGGGCGTACACCGCGTCCTTGGACGTTGCCGCGTAACAGAAAAGCTCGATCCGACAAACGCTCACTCCTCAAAACTCAGGCTGAGTGAAACTTTTTCACGCAGTTGTCGAAACGATTTCCTGGCGTTTATTTTGCAGCCACTCACACCACTCTGCGATCCCTTCCCCTTGCAAGGCACCTACCGTCAGGGTTTCGATGCCGTCACGCACCTGTTTAGCATCGGAAATCGCATTCGGAATCGAGAATGGCACGTGAGGCAGTAGATCAGATTTAGTGATGATTAACAGTTCGCTGGTGCGAAACATTTTCGGATACTTCGCCGGTTTGTCGTCACCTTCGGTTGTACTCAGTAAGACAACGCGAACATGCTCGGCCAAATCGTGGGATGCCGGGCAAACCAGGTTGCCGACGTTCTCAATGAACAAGAAGTCGTATTGCTCATTGGGTAGCTGATCCAAGCCACGTTGAACCAAGTCGATTTCTAAGTGACAAGCTCCGCCGGTGGTTAATTGTCGAACTGGCACAAACGGTTCTAATCGTTGTGCATCACGATCGGTGGCCAAGTCACCCACCAAGACAGCGATGCGGTGCTTGCCGCGAAGATGCTTTGCGGTCGCTTCGAGGAGAGCCGTTTTTCCCGCGCCGGGTGAAGAGACGAGGTTGATCACCAACGTGCCTTGCCGAGAGAGGTGTTCGCGCAGGTTGGCAGCTCGTTCTTTTTGTTCTTTTTGGATATCGCGGTTGACTCGGATTGTTTGCGGGCTCATGAGCCGGATCTTTTCTCTTCGGTCGTGGCTGATGTCACGGCGTCGGCCATGGTCGGTTCAGAGGGTTTGGATTCAGCAAGGGTGACCGTTAACAGGCGGAATATCTCACCCTGAATAACTTTCACCGATCCGCTTTGGCACTCAGAGCACCTGAATCGAAAACACTCCAGTTCTGTTTCGGTCCCACAATCTTGACAGGCCACGATCAAGGGGACGTGGCGAACCGTTAGTTTACTCGTTTCCGCGCACGTTCCCATGCGTAGCGTCGTAAAGGCGGATTCGACAAGGCTAGATTCGATACCCGACAGGGGGCCAACCTCCACTTCAATGTCCGTAACCTCGTTCGAACCATTGAGCAGAGCGATCTGCTGGACTTGTGTTAACAAGCTTCTGACCAACGAATGTTCATGCACAAGATGCCTCCTTGGAAACACGATCCGCTAAATCGATAGCGATTTGCTAGGCAGTTAGTGGTTTTTCTCAGTCGTTGAGCGGCGGTGGTGACGGGAAATCCAAACGCTGCAGGAGGTGTGTCTCAGCACGAATTTTGTCGTACTGCCCAGGATCCAGTCGTGTAGCAGACTGTGTTCGGCATCACCAATCACCAAGAGATCACACTTTTCGCGCTCCGCAGTGGTGACGATCGTATCACCGATATGTCGTCCTTTTTCCACGATCCCTTGCACGTGTGGAAAGGCTGGGCGGAGCGTCTCACAAGCTTCCTCGATCGCTCGGTTCATGCTTTCGTAGACAGCTTCTTCGTTTTCCACGGCAATGGTAGTCAAGCCTTCGCCCAGTGTGTAGTCAAAGATTGGTGCGATACTGACTAGGGTGAGAGGTGTTTCACTGGAAAGGCCTAGTTCTATTAACTCAGCAGATGCCTCTCGAGCAGCAGGAGAGCTATCGTACGCGACCGCCAACGACGGCGATCCCTCGCTCGTTTTTACCTTTTCGCCGGTATTAGGATGGACGACCAAGACTGAGCAGGTGGCATGAGTCGCAACACTATCCGAGACGCTGCCCAAGACAACTCGGCCTACGGCCGAGTGTCCCTGCGCACCCATCACAATCAAATCGGACTGCGTGGATTCGGCTTCATTCAGAATCACGCGAGCGGCATGCCCCTCCCGCACTCGCCGAGAAACCGACGAGCAGCGAGGAGCCAGTAAGGCCTCGAGTTCACGGTGGTGTTTTTCGAAAGCCGCTTGCTGTTGCGCTAGCCACTCGGGAAACCACGGTTGAATCGCTTCGGGACCCGTCGTTTCGGGGTCGTAGCAGACACTCAGAATGGTGAGTTCGAATGGTTTGCTTATTTGCAGACTTTTCAGGAAAGTTGCAGCCTCTTGGGCGTTGCTCGAACCATCAGTTGCTAACAGGATCTTCATGGTGGATCACGGTTCAATCGGAAGAGAAGGAAAAGTTTTGGTTTACGCTGGAAGTATCTGCAGATCTTATGCCGAAACACTCCTGTCTGGGACGGCAAGCAGCCAGGTCATCGATTCGAGTATCGGCGATCTTAACCGAAGTCACCGTTCGGACGGTCGAGCAGGGTTCCCTCGTTGGAGTTCCTTCGTTGGGGTCAACGAGTGTCGCGTGGTTGAGCGGCGGTGATTTTCCGTCGACAGCGATCCGGTAGGCCGAGTCGCTCTCTGGATCTTTGGCTTTTGGAAGCCCTGCAGGCTGAGTCGCAACCAAAGCCCGGAAAAATTTCATCCAGCATCAGTTTGAAGCTGCTTGAACCAGAGAGTCGGGTGAATCAGAGGTGGGGATGTCACCTTGAAAAGCACTGGCATCGGTAGCGGCGGTCCGCGAACGGGATCGCCGCTTACCCCCGATTTTATTCTCGACGCAGCGAGCGATGGCAGTTCACACAACTGACGGTCAATTGATTGAACGCCAAGGTTGATCCTTCGAGGTTTTCTTTCTTGGCCTGACGGACAATTTCGCCACAAACCTGTTGAAACGTATTGAGATGCGCTCGATAGTCATCATTATGGTGTCGCACAAATCCTTCGACGCGGTTGAGAGTTGCGAGCTGCCTTCCACTCTTTTCGATCGCGATGAAATCACCGGTCGCCAGTCCTCGCAACAGGGTTTGCGAGTACTCAAGTTTCTTTTCCATCCAAAAACTGACCGGTTTATCCTCGTCCGATGCCTCTTGTTTCTCCTTGGTTTGCGGCGCCACGGTATTGGTGGTTTCTTGCGTCTGAGGGTTCGCGATTAATAGGCTGCCGACGCAGAGTAGGATTGCGATTGAAATTCCAGCTCTCATTGGATTCTCCTTCGGGTATTATCAGGCCGTCTCGAGACGATCAGCACAGTAGTGTGCGGATGTGCTCGCTTTGGCGGCCTGTTGCAATTTTGGTGTGTGCAATTGTTAAGAGTGCACATGCTGTTCCGAGTCACGTTACGATGGTCTGCGTTAGTACCAGATCCAACCCCAAGCTGTGAGCGCTGATTTGACTGACTTTGCCGCCGGAATCGATTTGTTGCGACAGATGGATCTCACCGCTGGATTATCGGGCCCCGAATTGAGTGAGTTGGCGAAGATCGCTCGTCACACCGATCTGCCTCCGGCATCTGTTGTCTTTCGCGAAGGACAAAACCAGTCTGTTATCTATTGGGTTGTAGATGGCGCGATCACCTTGGAAACGACTGGTGCGCGTTTGAAACCGATTGTGTTGCTGACCGTTGGGCCGGGTGAGGTGCTTGGCTGGTCCGCGTTGGTTGGCGATTCACGAATGACGGCAAGAGCTAGTACTGTCACGAACACACGATTGATTGGTTTTCCCGCTGATGATCTAAAAAAATTGTGTGATAAAAATCATGAACTCGGGTATCGTGTAATGAACTCGATTGCTGAGAATCTATCGCGAAGATTCCATGCGACGCGTCAGTTTTTAGTTGGTGCGATTGAGTAGTCTTTTTGGAAAATTTGCTTATCGCGGCAGTCGTCTCGGCAGTCGTTGGTGAACCTGTCGATGCCATCACGATTTGGTTGATCGTGGTACTCAATGCTCTGCTCGGTCTTGTTCAAAAGTAGAAAGCAGAGCGGGCAATTCAAGCCTTGCAGCAGATGCTTAGCCCACCTTGCCAATCGCTGCGTGATGGAACGCAGCAGCAAATTGAATCTACCGACTTGGTTCCTGGTGACATTGTGCATCTCGCAGCAGGGGATCATGTTCCAGCTGACTGCGTCTTTGCGAGTGCTTGAACTTAAAGGTCGATAAGTCGAGTTTGACGTGCGAGGCAATCTCGGTTGTGAAGTTATCGGATTGCGTGTTGGAGGAAACACCACTGGCGCAGCAGAGTTCGACGGCTTGGATGGGGACGGCGGTCGTGTTCGGTATGAATCCGGCTTAGGTGTCTGTGATGTCGCGTCCACCTAGATATCCGAAAATGCCGATTCTTGATCGCTTCGGTATCTTGCTAGTGTTGGGGCTCGGTACCTATCTCGGCTTGGCATCGCTTTGGTTGTTTCATCACTACTTTGCAATTCATGGGGAGGAAGGGTTGTTGCTCGCCCAAACGCCTGCTTTCACTGCAATCGTGTTGATTGAAAAAGCGAATGTTCTGAATTTGCGTTCGCTTGATAGTTCGTTGTTCCGAGTCGTTTTTTTCAAATTCGTGGGCCTTGGTTGACTTGATCGGCACCGTGTTGCTGCAAGTGGCGGCCGTGTATTTGCCAGGGTTGCAGCAGGCCTCGCACACCACTGCACTCCTGTGGGGCGATTGGGGTTTAATTCTAAACGCTCTCTTTACCCATTTTTTGAATTGCCGAAGCCATGAAGATCCTGCTCACCCTGCGCACAAAAACCTGACAGGTTTTTGATTGGGGCGACTGTGGTTGGCGTGCGAGTGAAGCCCGCCGTCGCGATCGACCTCCGAGAAGAATGCCTCAAGCGGTCAGCGGAATCTTTTCGGGGCAGTCGCCCGTTTTTTTAAAGCTGCATTTGGCGAACCGGAGAATTTCAGATCGGAGGCTAAACTCGATCTCGCTTTATTTTGTGGCCTTGAAGGTTTTGTGCAGTGAATTACGATTCTCAGCAGCGTCGATCGCGGAGCGTCGAGTAGGAGATTAGTGGCCCCAAAGCCTGACCATCCTTTTATACTAGTAGCGAGCCCACCCGCCGTTTTCCCGCCACTGATAAGCCGATGCGCCGAGTTCTGGTAGTCTTTTTAGGGACATTTCTGGCCCACATCGCTTTCGCAGCCACCCCAACACCGATCGAGTTTTCGGTCGACGTGATGTCGGTGCTGTCAAAGGCGGGGTGTAATGCGGGGACTTGCCATGGCAATTTGAACGGCAAAGGTGGACTCAAGCTATCCCTGCGAGGACAGGATCCCTTTGCCGATTATCACACGTTGGTGTTCGCCAGTCGCGGCCGTCGTGTGACTGTGAACGCTCCCGAACAAAGTTTGATCTTGCAGAAAGCGACAGGCCAAGTGCCACACCGTGGGGGAGCCCGGTTTCGGTCCGATTCGAAAGCTTACAAATTGCTGAAGCAATGGCTTGAGTTGGGCGCGCCGCCACCGTCGAAAGATGCGCTTTCTGTCACTCACTTAAAGGTTGAGCCATTACAGGCGATCGTGCGTGACCCAAATGATTCGATCAATTTCAAAGTGAACGCAGTGTTCTCAGACGGCACTAGTCGCGATGTCACTGAATCAGCTTGCTATGAGATGTCGAATTTGTTGGCCCGAGTGGATGCAAACGGAAAGGTCACCCGGGCAAAGTTTGGTGAATCGACCTTGATTGTTCGCTACCTCGATCAACAAGTCCCGGTCCCGATCGCGTTCACCGAGTCGAGAAGCTCGTTTGTCTGGGACGAGCCTGCAGAATTTAATCAAATTGATCACCACGTTTTTCAGAAACTGCGACGACTGAAAGTCAATCCATCTCCGATCTGCAGTGATTCGGTGTTTGTCAGGCGTGCCTATCAAGATGTGCTGGGGCGAATTCCAACCGCTGCCGAAGCAAGGCAATTTGTTCACGATGAATCCCCAGGAAAGCGAAATCAACTGATCGACAGTTTGTTGTCGCGTGATGCGATGGCGGACTACTGGGCGCTCAAATGGGCGGATATGTTGCGCGTCGAAGAAAAAGTGCTTGATGTGGACGGCGTGGATGCTTTTCATGATTGGATTCGTGCCAGCATTGCCGATGCGAAACCGATTGACCAGTTTGTGCGGGATCTGATTACTGGTGTTGGCAGTACCTTCCAGCAACCCGCCGCAAATTTCTATCGTGCAAACCGCGATCCATCGACTCGTGGTGAAACGGCCGCTCGCTTGTTCTTGGGGACCCGTCTGCAATGCGCGAAATGCCACAATCATCCATTCGATCGTTGGACGCAGGATGATTACTATTCGTGGGCAACGCTATTTTCGCAACTTGACTACGAAGTCGGGGAAAACAAACGTCGTGACAAGCTGGACAAAAATGAGTTTGTTGGTGACCAGACCGTTGTCGTAAGCAAGCAAGATGAAGTGCGGCATCCCAACACAAAGCAATTTGTGACGCCAAAGTTTTTGGGTGGCAAACAACTCATTGAATCACAGGCGGAGCAGCGATTAGGAAGTGTGGCGGATTGGGTGACCTCACCCGAAAACAAAATGTTTGCCGCGACCCAGGCAAACTTTGTTTGGTACCACTTGATGGGAACAGGTTTGGTTGATCCCATTGACGATTTTCGATTAACGAATCCGGCCAGTAATCCCGCGTTGCTGAATTTTCTTGCCGACGAGATGGTCCAGTCGGGGTTTGACCTGAGGGCAATGATGCGGTTGGTGATGAGTTCGCGCACCTATCAGTTGGCGTCAGAGCCCAATCAGACAAATGTCAATGATGAGTTCAGTTATTCACGGGTCGTGACGCGGCGTTTACCAGCCGAGGTGTTATTGGATATGCAATCCGATGTGCTTGGTACGGCAGCGCAGTTCGCGGGTTATGAGTCGGGCATGAGGGCTGTTCAGATTCCGGGCGTCCGTCGTAAGCGTTTGCGAGATGAGCGACCCAATGGCGGCGATCGGTTTTTGCAGACGTTTGGTAAACCTGAACGGATTTTGGCCTGTGACTGTGAGCGGAGTAACGGCACGACGCTCAAGCAGGTCTTTGTGTTGATGGGTGAATCTCTCAACAGGCGACTTGCGGAGGATGGAAATCGACTGCAAGCGTTGGTCGATGATATCGATGATGACGCCCGATTGGTGGACGAGTTGTACTGGACCGCTTTGTCGCGGTCGCCGACTGAAGTCGAGTTGTCGGCCGCCCTGCAGATGTTTCGAACCGAAAAACGGTGGTCTTCCATCGAGTCTGTATTTCAGTCGCCACGAACGGCACGTCTTCGGGTTACTGAAGATTTAGTGTGGGCGTTGTTGAATGCGAAAGAGTTTTTGTTCCGGAGATAATGCGTCCTGATGACTTTACATTTGCCCAATCGACGTTCGCTCCTCCGTGCGGGTGGTGCTGGCATGCTAGGACTCTCCTTGCCGAAAATCTTACGGGGTGAGGAACGAACGAGTGCAATCAAGTCGCGGGCAAAGTCGGTGATCTTTTTGTTTCAATGGGGTGGGCCGAGCCAACTTGATACCTTCGATATGAAACCTGATGCCCCCGACACGGTTCGCAGTCCATACGGACCGATTGCAACTTCGGCTCCAGGAATTCAGATTTGCGAGTTGATGCCTGAAATGTCGAAATGGATGGATCGGGTGAGCCTGATTCGTACGATGACCCACAAAATGAAAAATCATGCCTCAGCGGGTTACTACGCGCTTAGTGGGCATGAGCCTCCGAGTGATGATCAACGTTTAAGGGATTCGCTAGACCTTTATCCAGCCTACGGCAGTGTGGTTGATCACTTAATGCCAAATACGAATGGCATGCCGACCTTTGTTGCTTATCCGCATGTGATGCGAGACGGCTCGGTGGTACCCGCCCAACATGCAAGTTTTCTGGGCAAGCAACACGACCCGCTATTCTTTTTGGAAGATCCAAATGCTCGGGATTTTGCGTTGCCCGAACTGAGTCTGCCGCAGGGTTTATCGGTGGATCGTTTGCAACGTCGCCGCGAAATGCAAAAGTTGATCGACCAGCAAAACCGCATGTTGGAATATTCGAATCAGGCCCGTGGTTTCGATCAATATTACCAACGCGCGATTTCAATGCTGACCTCCGACAATGTTCGTAAAGCGTTCGATTTGTCGGCGGAAAAAGAGTCGATCCGTGACCGTTATGGTCGGACGACCTATGGTCAAAGTTGCTTGCTGGCGCGTCGGTTGGTCGAATCGGGTGTGAAGTTTGTGACCGTCTATTTTTCGAACAGCATTGGGGGACGCCGCATCGATAGTGGAGGATGGGACACACACGGCTTTGACGATACACGAATGTACAAAATCGTCGATAAATATCACCTGCCAATCACGGATCAAACGTTACCCACATTGTTGAACGATTTGGAGCAACGTGGATTGCTGGACGAAACGCTTGTCGTTTGGATGGGAGAGTTTGGGCGAACACCCGATATCAACAAGAATTCGAGTCGCGATCATTGGCCGCAGTGCTACACCGCCCTGCTGGCTGGAGGTGGGGTGAAAGGTGGGTATGTTTATGGGAAATCAGATACCCATGCGAGATTTCCCATTGAGAATCCAGTCAAACCGGAGGATCTCGCAGCGACGATTTATTACCTGCTGGGAATTGACCCGCTGACTGAAATCTATGATCTTGATCATAGACCACTCATTATCGGCGGGAACGTAGTCAAGGATGTGATTGCTTGAGGCGGTCGGGCGACTTGATTTATGCCAATTTGAATGAATGGACTGGTGCCTTGAGGACTGGCTGATGTGGAGGGCGAGTCGGCGTCGGTGGTTCGCTGAGTTGAAAATTCAGTTGAGGTGAGAGATCTGGCGGTACCATAAACGGGCTGTTGGATTTTTATGGCGGAAGTATTTTCGAGAACGCAGTTTGGTTGTCGAGTCTTTCTCGACGTAGATTCAGCTTCGCTTTTATAGGGAAAAATGAATCATGGAATTTCGCGGCAACGGCATCGAAATTCACTACGACTTCAGTGGTCCTGAGCAGGCCGATGTGGTGACGTTGAGTCACGCTTTGATGGCTGACGGGCGAATGTGGGATCAACAACTCAAGTCGCTCGAATCGTTTCGCGTGTTGCGTTATGACCTTCGTGGACATGGGCAGAGTGGATGCAGCGGTGCACCCTATGATTTCAATTTGCTCGCGGATGATCTCCGTGCATTGTGGGATCACCTCAAGATTGATTGCACCCATTTTGTGGGGGCATCACTTGGCGGAATGATCGGATTGGAAGTCGCGACAACGACGCCAGAGAGAATTGTCAGTTTGACGCTGTGCGGCACGCGAGGTAACGGTGCATCATCGAACCGGACTGATTCGCGAGATGAACGAATCGAAGTGTTGCAATCGCAGGGGGTGTCCGCGTTGGTGGATTCTGTGTTGAGTGACTGGTTTTCGGATCGGTTTCGCAAGAAATCGTCCGATGCAGTCAAGCTGGCAACCGAGATGATCGAAGGCACTTCAGTGGATGGCGTGATCGGTTGCACCAAAGCGATCGAAGCACAGGATCATTTGCCATTGATTCCATCGATCAAGTTGCCGTGTTTGATTGCTGCTGGTGAAGAAGATTTGACAACTCCGATTAAAGAGGCATTTGACTTGCATGTTGGCATTGACGGTTCCGACATGGTCGTGATTCCCAAGACTCGGCACCTCGCCAACGTGGAGGCGGCTGATGTTTTTAACGATGTGCTGTTAACCTTCCTCAAGCAATACTCGTAAGCGAAAACCAGAGTTTGCTGAGTGAATCAACGCAAACAATCACTTGGGACTCGCATCAGGCCAATTGAAGATGTCACGAACTCCGATTCATTTCGAACAAGTTCAGCCTTTGCCATTAACCCACACATCTGAAATTCCGGAGGAGTTTTTAGATGCGATGGGCCACATGAATGTGATGTGGTACACGCATCTGTTTGGGTTTGGGATGGGTGGTTTGTTGCAGCAATTGGAAGTGCCGTGGTCAAAAATGGCAGAGGATGATGGTGGGACGTTCGCCTTGGAAACCCACATTCGGTATCTCTCCGAAGTTCGTGTTGGGCAGCACATCGAGACTCATGCTCGCTTGCTCGGGCGTACCGAAAAACGCTTTCATTTGCTCCATTTCATGATCAATTTGGATAAGCAAGATGTTTCGGCCACCTTTGAAACTATCACGGCCTACGTTGATCTTCGGGTTCGGAAAATGGCGCCGATGCCCTTGAAACTTGCCCATGGCTTGGACCAATTGATCGAGCAGCACGCCCGGCTTGATTGGGACGCGCCAGTTTGTGGTTCGATGGCACCGTGAGCGAGAGTTAGGCGTGCCACGCGTTAAGGATCTTGCGTGCCAGATGGTTCTCGATGGGGCCATCACAGCGTCGACGCCGAGTCAGGTTTCCTACAACGGATTGGCTTGTCGTTCGGGTGTGATCAGGACGGGAGGCATTGGGATGGTTGTGTTCGATTCTTCGACGACATTTTGGTTGCCTAAGCCAAACGATTGCGATACCACTCACGCAATGCTTTTTTATTGATCTTTCCTGCCGCAGTGAGTGGGATTTCCGAGACGAATTCAACGTGATCTGGTAACCACCATTTTGCTACTTTCCCCGTCATGAAATCTCGGATTTGCTGGCCGGTCACGTTGCTGTTGGTAACGGTTTGAACAATCAGCAGTGGCCGCTCCTGCCATGTTTCGTCGTGGACACCGATGACTGCTGCCAGGATGATTTCAGGATGTCCGGTTGCGACGTTTTCTAATTCGACACTGCTGATCCACTCACCACCCGACTTGATTAGGTCTTTGGCTCGGTCGGTGATCTGCATGTATCCGTAGGGATCGATCGTGGCGATGTCACCTGTGTCCAGCCAGCCATCTTGATCGACCGCATCAGATTCTGCTTTGTAATATCTTCGCATCACCCACAGGCCTTTGATCATCAATCGACCCATGGTCACACCATCGTGCGGAAGTTCCTCACCATCGTCGTTAATAATCTTTAGGTTCACTCCAAAAACAGGCTTTCCCTGTTTGACGCGGATCTTTTGTTTTTCGGCGAGGCTCAGTGAATCTACTTCGTTTGTCAGGCGGCACATCGTTCCTGTTGGGTTGGCTTCGGTCATTCCCCAAGCATGGACAACTTGAACGTTGTACTGTTGTTCAAATTTCTCGATCATGCTGCTGGGAACAGCTGATCCACCAATCAGAACTTGGCGGAGCGAATCGAGTTGACCATCCTGCTTATCCAAATGGGCGAAGAGCATCTTCCACAGTGTCGGAACTGCAGCTGAGTATGTGACTCGTTCGGTTTCGATCAACGAGTGCACGCTCTCGCCGTCTAGTTGCGAACCGGGTAGGACCAATTTTGCGCCGGCCATCGGGCAGGAGTATGCGAGTCCCCAACTGTTGGCATGGAACATTGGGACGGTCATTAGCACTACATCGCGTCCGCTGATGCCATTCGCCTCGCCGGTGTTGATGGCATAAGAGTGCAGGAGGTTCGTACGGTGCGTGTACAGCACGCCCTTAGGGTCCCCCGTTGTTCCAGAGGTGTAGCAGAGTGATGACGGAGTATTCTCGTCAAGCTCTGGCCATGTGAACTCATCCGATTGATCTGCGATTAGTTGTTCGTAGCAGTGGACGTTGGGTAATGTTGTTTGTGGCTGGTGCTCCTCATCGGTCATCACGATGATTTGCTGAAGTCTTGTGAGTTGCGGCCAGAGTTTTTCCAGTTGAGGTACGAATGCCGCATCCAACAGAAGGACGCTGTCTTCGGCGTGATTCAGGATATAGACGATTTGTTGTTCAAAGAGGCGGGGATTAACCGTATGGCAAATCGCTCCCTGCCCGGCGATCGCGTACCAAGCCTCCAAATGGCGATGAGTGTTCCACGCCATGGTCGCAATGCGATCACCCGATTTCACGCCAATCGATTGCAGCGCGTTGGCAAGTTGCTTGGTTCGCCGCAACGCATCCGCATAGGTGTAGCGGTGCATCACGCCGTTCTCTGTCTGCCGTGTTACGATTTCCACTCGCCCGTGGAATCGAGCGGCATGCTCGAGTGCCTGAGCGATCGAAAGCGGTTCGTTCTGCATCATGAAGAGGTTCTCTCGCGGTTGCTGAGAGATTCGATTCTGTATTAGTGAGTTGGAGGATCGGTCCCCAGCCGGTGCTGGGTGTCAGCAAGAGCTGGGTGCTGCAGGGAATCAATCTCTACCTGTGGTTTGGATCAAGTGGATTCTCTGCTCGGCAGCGCCGTTCGCGATGGCGAAATCAAGCGACTTCGGCCTTGATGCGGACGACGGTGTTGCCACGCCCACGATTTTGTTCGAAGAGTTCGAACGCTTGCAAGAAGTCATCAAACGCAAAGATTCGATCGACTCGTGGTTGAACAGCTCCCTGGGCCAGGAAATCGAGAATCTCCTGGACGTTTTGGCGATGTTGTGTGGGGTACAGCTTGGCCCATTCGGCCCACAAGCTGCCGACGGCCGCCGCCTGTTTGATCAGTAGCATGCCTGGCCGGATCGGTTTTTGCCCCGCCGTGAATCCGACCAGTACGAGTTTTCCCAAGGGGCGGACGGTGGAAACCAGTGCTGCTTCAAATAATTCACCTTGGACCATATCGATCACAGCATCCACGCCGTTGGGGTGTCCGAGGTCGGCGGCCGCTTCGTTTGCCTTGGCTTTGAAGTTTCGAAAGCTTGCTTTGTCGTGGCCGTAGCAGAGTACGATATCCGCCCCGGCTTGTCGGGGAAAGTCTGTTTTCTCTTCCGAGCTGACTGCTGCGATGACTTTGGCTCCCATCGCTTTAGCGAGTTCGACGGCAGCCATACCAACACCTCCCGACGCACCGTCGACGAGGACCAATCCACCGGCTGAAATCTCGCCGACCACCTTGAGCGAGTGATAAGCGGAAACGTAGTTGCGGCTGAGGTTGGCGCAGGCGGAGAGATCAATTCCTTGCGGAGCGAGCCACACCGATTCCGCCGGTGCTTTCGCGATTTCCGCCAAGCCTCCGATGGGTAATTTCGCGATTGCGCGATCGCCAGCCTGGAAGTTCGTGACGCCCTCGCCAACTTCACGGATGACACCGCTGACATCGACGGCAGGGATGTAGGGGACAGGAGGCCGCTCTTGGTAGAAACCCTGGGCCTGAAACGCATCGGGAAATTGCACTCCCGTGTAATGGACATCGATCAAGACGTGCCCTGCCTCACACTGCGGTATCGGCAGTTCATCAAGCGACAGAACTTCACTCAGCGGATCTGGTTTGGGGAGTGGTTTTCCGTGCTGATCAAATCCAGCATATCGATGACACTGTACCGCTCGCATCCTTCCGTCCATCCCATCCTGCAATTGAATTTCGAGGAGGCGTCAGGACCGCTGGAACGCGGCTCCGAGAATCGCCCTGCCTCGAATACCCTCCGCCGCGGCGGCGATTGGAGATTCCGAGGCATGGCTCCGACAGGATCGCATCGCGCGAGGGCTTTGGCAGGACGAACCGCCAAAGCTCGCAAGTTACCCTGGGTAATCCGCGACGTAAACCGCCTTGACTTGGGTGTAATCGGTCAGTGTCTCTTCGCAGTTCACGCCCGCCCCTGGTCCGCCCGAGATTCCTTGTCCCGAATAGGGCAATCCATAGGCGATCATGTTGTGGCAGTTGACCTGGGCAGTGCCATCACGGAATTGTTTGGCCAGAGCGATTCCGCGCTGGGTGTCTTTGGTCCAGACACTGGCTCCCAATCCGTAAGGTGAACTGTTTGCCAACTGCAAAGCCTGGTCGGCGGAGGAGACCGGACAGATTGTGGCGAAGCAATGAAAGACCTCGTCTGGGTTGCAGGCCACATCAGGTTGAGTTTGGTAGAGCGCCGGCCGGATATAGTATCCTTCTTTTCCTGCGACCTCCGCTGGCCCACCTTCTACCAGCGGTTGGCCACCGCGGGCGGTTGCTTGCTGTTGAGCTGTCAGGATTCGAGAACGTTGTGTTGCGTTGATCACGGCACCCAACTGCGTGCCGGCATCTGCTTGATAGCCGATTTTCAAGCCGCTGAAGAAATCACGCTGAGCATCGATGAAATCATCTGCGATTTTCTGATCGACAAAAATGCGATGAATCGTGCAGCAAGTTTGGCCGAAGTGCTGATTGGTGTGACGACCAATTTTGCGGGCAACGATGGCCGGATCAGCGTCGTCTAGGACGATTGCTGAACCGTTACCACCCATCTCTCGCTTCATCCGCGTTCCATGCCGATCGCAAGTTCGGAGGATGTGTTGGCCGACGCCGGGCGATCCCGTAAACGAGATGTATCGGACAAGTGGATTCTCTGCGATGAATTGACCGGTCAATTCACCACGCCCCGGCAAGACATTGATCACGCCGGGGGGAAATCCAGCCTCTTCCGCCAACTTCGCGATGTAGAGAGCAGATAGTGGTGTGTCCTCGGCCGGTTTGATCAGGATGCAGTTGCCCGCCAGCAAAGCCGGGAACATGAACCAGGAAGTTAACACGATCGGATAATTCCAGGGAATGATTCCGGCAACCACGCCCCATGGTTCGCGGTAAGTAAAGCCTTGAGTATCGGCTGCGACTGCCCGGTGGCCACTATCGCCGAGGATCAATTGGGGGGCGATCGAGCAAAAGTACTCCGCTGTCGCGCGAATCTGATCGAAGTCACCTTCCGCCAGTTCCGACAATTTGCCGCCATCGCGAATTTCGCAGGCCAGTAGCACGTCGCGATCACGCTCGCAGAGTTCCACCAGTTTCATCATCAATTCGCAGCGCTCTTCCATTGGGAAGTCTCGCCATCCGCTGACGCCGTTACCAAGAAAGGCTCGGTGGGCTGCTTCCGCTGCTGCATCGACTTGCTCTTGCCCCATTTCGCAAACGCGGGCAAGCACCTCGAGCGAGCCGGGGTCAACGGTGTCGATCGACGCATTCATGGCACCACTGACATGCTCGCCATTGATGTACCCGCCAAGCGGTTGGCCCCCATTTTCACAAAACTGGGTGAACTTTGCTGGCGTTTCAAATTGACGGGCAGTGATCGATTGAATTTCGGTGGCAACGGACATCGCGATACCTCAATAAAAAGAAACGTTGAAAGTTGGGTGGTTGGGAAACGGCTGACCGCACAGCATAACGTAAATCAACGTCCTGGGGCGACTTGCTCTGGCCAGTCAGCCGGTACATCCGATGTTCATTTGTAAGCTTGGTTCATTTGTGAGCCTCGCGGTCACTTGGTTTTCCTGGGAATTTTCTGCTCGGTATCGATTTGATCCTGTTTCGATTTGATCGAGGGGCCTGCATCGATCGGCTGGAGCGTCAAAACAAATCGGGTTGAAATAATCTGACTCTGCAAGTGGTACAGGATAAGAAGCGGCCAGAAGGTGACGCGATGATTTCGTTCAGGGTAAAATCGGCAATCAAAGTTGTCTCCAGTCAGGGTTGTGCACGATGTCGATGAACTGTTTTCGAGGGTTTGGGGTTTTGATTCTGCTTGTCGTTTTGAGGACAGGTATTGCCCACGCGAATGACCGAATCGTGGATGCCGGTGATTTCGATTCGCTACAGGCCGCGGCGGATGCGATTCCGGCGTCGGGTGGTGTTTTGCGAATTCCTCCCGGCACCTATGAAATCACTGAGCCACTGCGGATTTCGACTGGCGACACTCGCATTGAAGGTTCAGGACCAGCGACACATATCGTGAATCGCAATCAGGAGAGTCAGCCCGCGATCTTGATCCAAAATCCGAAATTTGTGGACCAGGCAACGCCTTCTGATGAACGCTTGTGGCGAGTGACGGCCGCGAATTTTCGGGTGACTGGAAACGAGCAGAGTGGCCATGGCATTGAAGCTCGCTATATCGAAGAGATTCGGGTTCAAGGGGTTACGAGCAGCGATCACGGCGGTGACGGAATCCGATTGCATTTCTGTTATGAAGATCCGCGGGTGAGTAACAATCTGTTGACCTATAACAAACAGTCGGGGCTTTTTTTGGAAGGTTGTCACGACATCATTGTTTCTGCGAATCAATTCGAAGAAAACGAGGACGGAGTCACCTGCATCGATTCCTTCAATTTGACCATGAGTGGTAACAATCTCGATGATCATCTCGGTGACGGCGTGGTGATCGAGAACACGTACGGTTCGGTAATCGCCAGCAATATGATTGAGGAGTGCCAGGGATGGGCGATCGTTTTGGACCGCGATTGTTACGGGATTACGATGTCGGCCAATGTAATCGCCCACGAGTTCAGTGGCGGGATTGATTTGCGCGACGCGCACGGCTGTGCCGTTTCAGCCAACACATTCACGATCGTCAAGAAAGCGGCTCTCGCCATCCGTCGTCAATCAGCCAGCATCACCGTGAGCGGCAACAATTTTAGTGACACGTGGATCGGAAATGACGAATCTGGTAAGCCGTTGCAGCGACGAGCGAATGAACCAAGTCGCAGCGAAGAAAATCCCAACGAAGCGACCGGTATCCTGTTGGAGAATTGCCAGGCTGTTGTGATCTCTGGAAACCTGTTCTCTCGAGTCAGCGGGGACGCGATCAGGCAGGTTGGCGAGTGTCGAAAGATTTTGCTCAATGGAAACGGCGAGCATCGAGTATCAGGTGACTGATCTTGGCGGCGGGTGATGAGATCATCCTGAAAACCTCTGGCCGAGAATTGGGCAGTACTCCGGAGATTAAGTATTGTGACGCCCGCGATTCAATGAGTGAGAGTGAATTTGCTTGGCAGGCCAGCTTCTCCTGTAATCCCGCCGCCCCAAACGCTTGGGGTGCTGTACTATTGCGGTGCTGTACTCTTGGGGTGCTGCTCGCTTGGTCGGCGATCTTTCCCTCCGATGCGTTAACACAGACGCAAGCGGAGTCGAGTCAATGCAGGCATGCCAACCAATTTGTCATCGATCAGACAGGTTGGCGGTGAGACGTTGCTAAAAGTCGTTTCTACTGGTCGAGTGACTTTGGTGTGGGCGAGTTTGGTGTTGATGTTTCTTCTGCACAGCGAATGATCGAAAGCCCTGAAACAGCAGGCTGGCCTTGTCGCGGCACGATTTGTAGGTGCAGTTCATCGGCGATCGCGATGTTGGATAGATGCTGAACCTTGAATCGTTGACGTTGGTCACTCGGTTCCAGCGTGATGTTCTTGGCAGCGACCGTGTCGCCGATCAAAAGGTCAAATACGACTGGTTCTTGAAGTTGTGGATCGGCCGCCGTGAAGTAGAGATCAAGATCGTATCGCTCGGCTAACGTGGCGTCATTCCGAGGGGGTCGTTTGGTCTCGATCAGTAATTTAGGTGCTTTTTCTGCAGCTGCAGTGCCAGCGACTGCGACACGCTTGCCTGTGCCTGTGATCAAGAAGCAAATTGAGCCGCCCGATTTCCAGTCTGGTCGATCGATCACTTCTTGGATCAATGCTTTCAGGTCAGGCGTTTGCTGATTGGGTCCTGATTCGTGTTTCTTTTTCCAAGCCGCAGGTTCCCAGGCGACTTCTGCGTTCGTCCGGGGACGCGACGAAATATCGTGGTCGTCCTCGCTGAATCGACGAGCACTGCCAACATTTTCGGCAGCGATGATCAGCGAAGTCTGGCCTTGAGAAGGTTCATCACAGGTGAACTGAATCGTCGCATTAATGATTGTTGTATCAGGCGATAGGTTGATGTTGTTAAAGCGTAGCCCAATGTTTTGTGTTTGG
This sequence comes from Rubripirellula sp., assembly GCA_029213145.1. Taxonomy (GTDB): domain Bacteria; phylum Planctomycetota; class Planctomycetia; order Pirellulales; family Pirellulaceae; genus Rubripirellula. The sequence continues at coordinate 35,030 of JARGNK010000065.1, forward strand.
TCGTCCTCGGACAGTTCCAGATCGCTGCTGGTGCGATTCACAGCCCCTTGTTCGTTTTCTTCAGCATCGTCATCGACGTGCGAGACGGGGATCCCCTGCTTGATGCCAAATGATGCCGACAGATTCAAGTTGATACGAATGTCGGTGACGGACCGCGCGCCGGAGGCGAAAATCCATGGCGTGTCACTGCCGGTCATGGTGGAGGAGTGTCGCTGGAAAAAGTTGGCTTCTTGATTGAGTTCGATCCACATGGGTGGCGAATCACCTGCCACCACTGGATGCTCAACCCACAGCAATCCATTTTTGTCACGGCGGTCGCCAGGTGCTCCAAAGTTGATTCCCAAGTGATTGACACGTTGACCGACCGATTGTTCTGAGGCTGCCGAATTCACGCTCCACAATTCAACGTCAGGCATGTGTACCAATCCCAGTGAGGTTTGGTTTTGATAAGCACAGCTGCAGGTGCGGGTGTAATCTGGCGCATTCAAGACGCCATCAGCAACGACCAAATTGGAAGTGCATCCAGATTTGAAGCCGCCCAGGTTGCCCGTGCCCGATTGAGATTTCAGGTCATAAAAACCAGCCGCTCCCGAGCGGAATGTGAGTAGATTTTCACTGGCGATGATGTTGTTGCAGCCATAGGCGCGTGTCACTCGCCACGGTTGAAGCGTTCCGGTGAGCGGATTCTCAACCAGCTTTGGTTTGCCATCGGTCAGAAAGTACGCACCGGCCGAGTCCGAATAAGAGTTGGCATTCGTGATGATCAGGTCGTTATGCAGAATACAGGGGCCTGCGTATTTACGTTGTTCATCTTTCCACCGAGTTTCGCCGGTGCGTGCATCATAAGCCGCCATTCCACGGTCGATCTCGTCGTACAAACGGTCGCTAGCCTTGGCACCGGCTTGTAACAGCACATCGTGCTTTTCAGAGTATCCCAGCCAAGTTCCAAAGATCCCTTCGCTGATCTGCCAATTCAATTCTCCGGTGCGATAGTCCAAGGCGACGATGCGGTATGTTTCAGGGCGTGCTAGGCCTCGCCGCAACATCGCTTCTTCGACCTTTTTAGGATTTCGATCGAGGCAGTAAATTTGATCGCCGCCGGCGACGATTCCGTTGTGCCAGAAGCTATGATTGGCTGCGACTTGCCAAAGTTGTTCACCCGTATGTCGATCGAATCCAATCAAGCCAATGCTGGCCGCGCGATCCAAACTCTTTGCGCCGAATCCGGCTCTTGATTTTTTTAGATCCTTGTCGGCCGGGAACGTTAGGTCTTTGCGTTGACCATATTTGGCAAACCCTACTCCACCCACCAGAACATTTTTGTAAACACCGATATAGCCCCAACTTGGCTCTCCACCCGATTCGTCAGTCGGGATACGGAAATCGTTCACTGTTTTTCCGGTTGCCGGATCGAGGGCGTGACAGACATTTCCTTCGACGACATAAACACGATCTCCGGTGGCGACATAATTCGTGCCCCTCGCGTTCGCGCCCGGAATATGAACCTGGTTGTATTTAGCGTCTAGCGGCGTATTTTCGTAGGTGTCGTCGTAGTACAGATCGAAGGTCCCCAAGTCATTGAATTCACGTTTCCAGAGGACGCGTCCGGTATACACATCCCGTGCACTGATCGAATTCATTCCTTGGATAAACAGTCGGCCACCAATCACTTGTTCTGGTGGGCCATGGCCATGCCGGGGAAGAACATCCATGTTGCTGCTGCCGCCAAACCACAGGATTCCCAATGGCAGTTTGACGCGCCGGTCGTCTGATTTCAGTGTGTTGGCGATACTCCCATATTGATGCGTCCAACTTGCGGAACCTGGCAAGGATCCTTCGCGTTCGATGAC
>JARGNK010000311.1 GCA_029213145.1 Rubripirellula sp.
GCATACTGCTAGCAGTTCAATGCAACGATCACTGCAATGCAAGCTGCCCGGTGGCGGAGTAGTGAGCTGATTCGAGGTAGCACCGCTTTGTGCTTCAGCCATCAACTTCTTACCGACGTGTTCGCATTTTTCCAGGTGTCAGAAGGCGGCATGCGCGACGTTGGATTTCTGCAAGCAGACAGTTTGCAATCAGCAAGAGCGGCTTGCTTTGGAGGAAAGCCGACAAAAAAAATGGCTCTCCCCAAGAAAAAATGCCGATAACCCCGCTAACTGTAAATGCGATGCTTGTTCGAGTCGGACCAAGGAAATAGGCAACATGGGGCAGACTATCTACACAGAGAAGTACGGCAAGATCAATCTCTTTTGGATACGTCTGCTGTACGCATGCACTGCTTTTTTGGGGATCACCGTCGGATCGACGATGCTCATTGCCCCCGATTTTTCACGAAAAGTGGTTGGCATCCCATTTAGCCTACCCGTCCAAGATCCTGTAATGTACGGCGCTGTAGCGGGGATTTGGACAACCGTTGGCATCCTTTGCGTCTTTGGTCTGCGAGCACCGCTACGGTTTTTGCCACTTTTCACGCTTCAGCTGATCTACAAGTCGTTGTGGTTCGTCTTTGTATTTTTTCCGATGTACTTCAGTGGCGAGTTCCCGGACTACGGTTGGGCCTCGGTTGTCGGGAACCTGATTTGGATGCTGCTCGATATCAAGGCGATTCCCTGGCGGTATTTGTTCGCCAAGGACGAGCCGCTGCAGACGGTGCCAGCTCCAGCGGCTAGGTCTGCTGCACCAATCCGCGGTGTTGCTGGTTTGGCTCGGTAGAACCTCTTTTCAGATCGCTCTTTTGGGGCGTCTGCGTCGCCTTGCCCGAGTGGTTTCGAGCCGCGAGGGTCGGGCAGTTCTTCGTCTTCTTTGGGCGACGCTGTTTTCGGTGGACCGCCGGGGCCAACCGCTGCTGTTTAAACTCTTTACCGGACTTTCATCTGTTCGTTGTCGAGGACCCTGCTGCTACCTACAATAAGCCGAAAGTTGGGATTTATTAGGGGGTGGAGTTCTTATGGCACTTTTGTCAACGACGACGAGCGAACAGGACGGTCCAAGCGAATTCGAGTTAGTGGAGGCCGAGACGACGATCGGTCGCCATCCCGAGTGCACCATCGTGGTGGACGCAGGCGCCGTCAGTCGGTACCACGCCAAAATCCTGCAGCGGGATGATGGTTTCATGGTGGAGGATGCTGGCAGTCGCAATGGCACGTATGTGAACGGGCGGTTGTTGAGCGGTGCTCAGTTCCTGCGAACGGGTGACAAGATTCGGATTAGCGAGGTCGAATTCACTTTCGAAGACGGGGAGGTTCCCGAATTCGTCAAAGGTGGTGCCGACATGACGTTTGAGGGGAGCAACTTCGGCATACTGATGACCGATGATGAACCAGAGACGGAACAGTTTGGCTCGTCGATGGTCGACTTTAGCAGTTCGAGTGACGGGCTGAAAATTAAGGCCACGCCTGAGGCTCGGCTCGAAGCGCTTACCCGAATCTTCAGCAACCTGGGTGAAGCCTTATCGATCGATGAGGTTCTGCCAAAAATTTTAAGCAGTCTGTTTGACATTTTTCCTGCGGCCGACCGCGGGTTTGTCGTGATGCAAAACAGCGAAGGGCATCTAATTCCCCGATGGGTCAAAACCCGCGTCGCACAAGACGAAACAGAGACGGTGCGAATCAGCCGGACAATTATTAAACAGGTGATGACCACCGGCGAGGCGATTTTATCGGTCGATGCGACGGAGGACAGCCGTTTCGACAGCAGCCAGTCAATCGCTGACTTCTCGATTCGATCGATGATCTGTGCGCCGTTGACCGATAGTGAAGGCCGCGCCTTTGGCGGCTTGCAAATTGATTCCGCAAGTGGTCGTGGACACTTCAGCAACGAAGATGCCGACTTGTTGGCCGGCGTCGCAAAGCAAATAGGCATCGTGATCCGGAATGCTGAGTTACACGAGAAAACGCTGCAGCAGCGCGAAGTTGAACAGGATCTCAAACATGCAACCGAGGTGCAGCAGGCATTTCTGCCGCAGGTCCCGCCTGAGGCGACCGGTTACCGAGTCTGCAGTTATTACCAAGCTGCCAATCACATCGGTGGGGATTATTTTGACTATATTCCGCTTGCCGATGGACGGATCGCCGTTGTGGTGGCTGATGTGGTGGGCCACGGAGTCGCGGCGGCTATGTTTATGGCCAAGCTAGCGGCGGAGACTAGGTTCTGCCTCGCAAGCGAACCTGATGTCGCAAAAGCCATCATCCGGTTGAATGACGGCATGAGTAACCTGGAGATCGAAAGGTTCATTACCTTCTTAGTGGTGGTGATTGATCCGGGCAGCAATAAGGCGACGATCGTCAATGCCGGACACATGCCACCGGTAATCCGTCGCGCGAAGACTTCAGAAATTGAAGAGCCTGGTGAGGAAGAGTCTGGTTTGCCAATTGCGATCGCCGAAGGGATGGATTACGAGGCGGTGGAGATTGACTTGCTGCAAGGTGATTTAGCCGTGCTGTATACCGATGGAATCAATGAGGCAATGGATTCCAGCGATGAGGAGTTCGGAATTCAACGAGTGAAAGAATTGACGGCGTCTGATGGAAGTGCGGATGAAGTCAAGGACCGAATCGTCGAGGCGGTGCTGGAGCACGTAGGTGATGCGCCGCCGTTTGACGATATGTGCTTGGTTGTGATCGAGCGGACTGCCAACGCTCCGTCAGGCGACCAGCAGCAAGCGGCAAAAGGTTCTGGTGCAGGTTCAACCTTTGATACGGCTGAACTTTCACCCAGCGATGGTGATAAGGGAACAGATGCCTCCTAAAAGGCTCCGTTGAATACGGTGAAGACTCTGCCCCCGCTGGGAAGTGAGAATGGATTCCGATACAAACGTTCGATATCACGTGCGATTCATTGGCCGAGTCCAAGGGGTTGGGTTTCGAATGACCTGTATCTCATTGGCGGAGAATCTGCCGGTGCACGGGACCGTACGCAATGAGCACGACGGCTCGGTTCTGCTCGATGTGGAAGGCGACCCGGTTGAGGTTGGTCGGCTGCTGAAACGCATCGAAAGAGAGATGGTCGATAATATTCGAAAAACCGAGATCGACGAACGACCGCCCAGCAAGCAGACCGGTGGGCTGCGTATTCGTTATTGATTGTTCGTTGATGAATGTTGACTGGTATTCAATTTAACTAGATTTTTACTTTCCTGGAATCAATGGAGGGGTTCGGCTTGTCGGATCTGGACCTTTACGACTATGAGCTTCCGCGCGAGCGAATCGCGCAAGATCCATTGGCCACGCGAAGCGACGCGCGGTTAATGCTTGTCGAACGTAGCACTGGGAACATCGAGCATTATCATGTGCGCGATCTTCCCGATTTGCTGCGTGCAGAAGATACGCTTGTTTTGAACAACAGTCGGGTCGTGCCTGCTCGCCTGGTCGGGTATCGGACTTCCACGGGCGGACGATGGCAAGGACTCTTTTTAAAGGCGGATGAATCGACAGGAGTTTGGGAGCTTCTCACCAAAACACGCGGAACTTTGAAGCAGGGTGAGTCGTTGACCATTCAAGACCGTCACGGTCGTGACGGTATGAGATTGAACGTGGTGGCGAGAACGGAGGCGGGTAATCTTTTGGTGACGCCGGAATTGCCGGATACCTTTGTGCCGCTCGAAGAAGATTCAAATCACCCGCTTGATTCACCGGTTGATTGGCTGCAGCGATTTGGGCGAATTCCATTGCCGCCCTACATTCGTGACGGACAAATGGTCGACGCTGATACCACCAATTATCAAACCGTCTTCGCCAAGGAGCCTGGCAGTGTGGCGGCACCAACCGCTGGATTGCACTTCACCGAAAAACTGCTCAACCAAGTCCAATCGAAGGGGGTAGAGACGAGTGAAGTCACGTTGCACGTGGGGATCGGTACTTTCCGACCTATTCAAGCCGATCGATTAGAAGATCATGTGATGCACGAGGAGTGGCTTCGCGTCGATCAAAACACCGCTGATCGGATTAACTCAAGGCGTCAGTCAGGTGGACGCTGTACCGCCGTAGGGACAACTAGCGTGCGTGTTCTCGAGAGCGCAGCTGATTCTGGCCAATTGAAGCCATTGACTGGGAAGACGGACCTTTTCATTCGTCCTCCGCACTCGTTTCAAGTCGTCGACACGATGATCACTAATTTTCACCT
>JARGNK010000312.1 GCA_029213145.1 Rubripirellula sp.
CCATCGACAATCACCGAGTTAAAGCCGCCATCGCCATCTAGATCGAGACCTTTGGAAGTACCAAGGTCGATCCTAAACCCGTCATCCCGGAGACCACCTTGCACTTGCAACGTCCCAACCGACGCATGTGGTGCAGCAAACAAAACGTTCGATCCGTCACTCACCTGCCACTGGCCCGCCCGTCCTGAAATCTCCGTGGCAGCGCCTACCAAACGGATGAGTGGATTGGGGGAATTCGATCCATCGAGCAGTGGCACGATGTAGTCTTCGACTTCGCCGTCTGACGCTTCGCCGATGGGTGATAAACCGCCCGCTGTACTGAGTCGGAATCGAGCGACTGCGTTAGTGGCCGACGCGCCAGCGGGGACCGTGTAGCTGAGCGTGTTCTCGCCAGCGGTCAGCGAAACAGCATCGTAGATTTTTTCGTTGACGTCATCCCAAGTACCATCGGCATTGAAATCGATCCAGGCGTCGAGCTTGGATTCACCGGACGCCGTCACAAGAAAACTGGCGGTCGTGCTGCTGGAACTGTCGACAACTGCATCGGCCAGTAACGCAACCCCGTCATCGTTGTCCGCATCCGCGTTGGCTGATGGTTGGCCATCCGCATCCAAATCGACGGTCGCACCGAGGGTCAGATCCCCCACCACGTGCCGTGCTCCGTCATCGGCGTTCAATACCGGATAGGCGGAGGGAGCATCGCCGTAGTCAAATGCGGCGACGACGTTGATCAGTGCATTTGCCGTTGCAACGTTGTAGTTATTACTTTCAGTGGGGGTGAACGTCACCATCAATGATTGATTGACACCGACAGGTAACACGGTGTCGGAATTGGGGTCATAAGCAAAGGTGCCATCGATATCCGCGGTGGCGTTGAGTTGGTCTGGCCCCAACGGTGTGCCGGACAGGATGTCGGCGGGATTTGCCCAGCTGATGCTTGGATCGGCTTTATTCACATCGATCAAAACTGTCTTGGTTGCGACCTCGTAATTTCCGTTATCTGCTGGAGTGAACTCCACCATCAAAGGTTGATCTTGTCCGGCGTTCAACGAGGTGCCAATGATCGGACTGTATTCGAACGATCCTTCAACCGCGGCGCTCGCGTTCAACTGGTCGTTGCCGAGCGGTGTGCCAAAGGTGATTGCCGCCGGATCATCCCAATTAATGACGGGGATTGCTTTGTTGACGTCGATTTCCACCGTTTTGCTGGCAGTCGTGTAGTTGGCTGCATCTGTCGGCGTGAATTCAACGGTTAGTGGTTGATCCTGGCCCGCGTTCAATACGGTGCCTGCGATTGGCGTGTACTCGAATGCTCCCTCGACATTTGCCAACGCATTCAGTTGAGTCCCGCCCAATGCAGTGCCAAAGGTAATTGTGGTTGGATCGTCCCAGGTGATGACGGGAACCGCTTTGACCACGTCAATCTCGACGGTCTTGTTCGCGATTTCATAATTGGCAGTGTCGGTGGGAGTGAATTCGACGCTCAGTGGTTGGTCTTGTCCCGCGTTCAACAGGGTTCCTGCGGCGGGCGTGTAATCGAACGATCCCGCGATTACTGATGAAGCATTTAATTGCGTTCCATCGAGAGTGGTGCCAAAGGTGATCGTTGCCGGATCGTCCCAGTTGATCACCGGAACGGCTTTGACCACGTCAATCTCGACGGTCTTGTTGGCGATTTCGTAGTTGTCGGTGTCGCTGGGCGTGAATTCAACGCTCAGGGATTGGTTTGCACCGGCATTCAATACCGTTCCTGCGGCAGGCGTGTAATCGAAGACTCCCGCGATCACGGACGATGCATTCAACTGAGTCCCATCGAGTGCGGTGCCAAAGGTGATCGTTGCCGGATCGTCCCAGTTGATCACCGGAACGGCTTTGACCACGTCAATCTCGACCGTCTTGTTGACGATTTCGTAATTGGCAGTGTCGGTGGGTGTGAATTCGACACTCAGCGATTGGTCCGCACCCGCATTTAACACTGTCCCTGCATCGGGAGAGTAGTCGAATGAACCTTCGATTCCGGAGGTTGCGTTCAGTTGCGTTCCATCAAGTGCGGTTCCAAAGACGATTGTCGCCGGATCACTCCAGTTAATCGTTGGCACCGCTTTGGCGACGTCAATCTCAACCGTTTTATTAACGGTCTCATAGTTGGCTGTATCGTTCGGGGTAAAGACAACGCTGAGCACTTGATCTTGCCCGGCACCGAGGATGGTGCCAGTTGGCGGGGTATAAGCAAACGAACCTGTGACAAAAGCCGTCGCGTTCAATTGGGTTGCAGTCAGTGCGGTGCCGAAGGTAATGCCGGCTAGTTCGTTCCACGTCACGACTGGCGTCGCTTTGAGCACATTCAAAGAGACTTCAGCGGTTCGGCTGCGGAAAGCGAGCGGATCACTCGGAGTGAAGACAAGGCTTAGTGTTTGGTTATCGCCGGCGGAAAGTAGGGTTCCTGCTGCGGGTGTATAGACGTAAGAACCACTGACGGGGGAACTGGCATTCAACTGCAGTGGGCTGAGTAAAGTTTCGTAGACGATGTCAGCGGGGTTGTTCCACGTGAGTGGGGGCAACGCGGCAAGTTCGAAGGCTCCCATATCGAGGGTGCCAACGACCCGCGCGGCGCCGCGCTGATCCAGGGAAAGCGTTTCCGAGGTATTACCATCGGCGTCTAAATCATATTCGTCCGCTGGCAGGAGGGCTGCGTTGGCGGCATCCAGGGCCGGACTGCTTTCTAGCAGTAGATGGCTCGGGAGTCGGCCGCCATTGTCCGCTAGAGGATCCAGGTGCGCATCTAACGGATTGGCATCGCTGCCAATCAGGTTTCCTTGTGTGTCTGGGGTTTGACTGCTTTCGGCCAACGTGGTGTCGATGTTGTTTCCGATCAGCGAACTCCGAGCCGTGAGCGTGCTGGATGCTGCTCCCGGTGCCACGAAATCAGCTCCTGCTGGAGCAATATTTCCCGCGACAATCGAATTCACAAGATCCAGTGATTCACCATCTCCGTCCGCTTTAAACCCAATTCCTCCGGCTGCTTCTAACGCTTGATTTGCGGTGACTGTGCTGCTGGAAACCAAGATTTCCGCATCTTCACTGTAGATGCCGCCGCCTTTGGCGATCGCAAGGTTGCCGCTGACCGTTGAGTTGACCAGGTTCAATGCAGTCGCCTGACGCGTGAGGCTGATTCCACCACCTTCTCCATTCGCGCCGTTTTGGCTGATGAGGCTGCTGATCACGGAGACCGAGCCGGAGGATGCGGCAATTGCCCCGCCCCGCATTGCTGCATTGTTTGCGAAATGACTTTCCACGATTGCGAGGTGGCCAGTCGAATTCATCAAGATCGCACCGCCATCCTGATCGGCTGAATCACCACCGTTCAGCGTTAAGCCTCGAAGCTGAACATCGCTTGCCTGCGTGATTTTCATTAACCGAAAAGGATCGGGGCCCGATCTGGAAATGGTCAAGCTGCGGGCCCCGACGCTGGGCTCGATGGTAAGTGATTTCGTGATGACGAGTTCGCCCAGAGCTGGATCCAAATTGATCGGATCGAGTCCAAAGCGAAAACCGATCACTTCCGCTTTTTCGGTTTCATTGGCGATTGCAATGAGCTCACGAAGGCTGCGATCACCAAGTGAAAGATCACCGTCGATCGAATCTTCGTTTGTATCGACGATGAACTGCGGTGTGGACTGAGTTTCGAAGGCTCCGATGTCAACGGCCGCAGCGATCCCAAAATTAACGATCCGTTCGTAGAGGCCACCACGCTGATCGCTTGTCAGTGGAACGTCATCTCCACCGCCCGGTGTATCATCGGGGCCGAAGTTTACGGCCAGCGCATTATCACCGCGGTCGAGTCCAGGTGAGCCAGCGGTTTGAGCATGCGTGAGCGTTGGTCCTCCGTTGTCCGACAACGCCAACAATCCTGCGTTGACTGGTGCGGTGGCAGTGCCGATAAAGCTACCGCTTGCCCCGGAGCGATCAGAAGCCAATCCGGTCCCGTCATTGCTGCCGATTACACTCGAAGCAACTTCACGCTTGGCGGCATCATTCGGCGATAGGAAATCGCCTGCGGAGGGTGCTTGGTTTTGTGCGATGATCGAGTTGTGCACTAATAGTGAAATGCCCTCGTTGTCTGCGATGACGCCGATGCCACCACCTTGGCTACCTGCCGTATTGGAGGTGACTGTCGCGTTGACCACACGGACGGCTGCTCCATCAGACTGGATGCCGCCACCGCGTGCATCCG
>JARGNK010000066.1:0-11158 GCA_029213145.1 Rubripirellula sp.
GTGAACTCCTTACTTTCAGAATGTTTGAATTTAGAACGAGCGTATGCACAGGTGCTTTGTTAGGCAAAGTTCCGCATCCATGTTGAACACCGAGTAGAGCTACTATGAAGATTATTCGAGCTGAGGAAATGGGAATGTGTTTTGGTGTTCGTGACGCCCTGCAGATCGCGGACGAAGTAGCACGCCCGGCTGATGTGACTGTATATGGTGAGTTGGTTCATAATCCCGTTGTCAATCATCGTCTGAGCAAGGCAGGTTTCCATCAATCTCGCGAAAATGGCCGCAAGCCCAACGTCACGACTCCTTTGGTGTTGATTACCGCACATGGCATCAGCGACAAAGAACGGAACGAACTACAAGCGAATAACAAACAACTCATCGATACGACCTGTCCCTTGGTTCAACGCGCCCATGAGGCAGCGTTTGACCTGCGTGACGAGGGCCGTTTGGTATTGGTAATCGGCAAATCTGGACACGTTGAGGTGCAGGGCATCACCGGTGACCTGCCTCGCTTTGAGGTGATCTCGACTATCGAAGACGTTCGACGTTTTGACTCGGATCAATTGGGAGTGATCAGTCAAACCACGATGCCAATGGAGCAAGTGTCGGAGATCCATGCTGAGATACGGCGGCAAAATCCCAACGCTGATATTCGGTTCATTGACACGGTTTGTCGGCCAACCAAGTTGCGTCAACAAGCCATGTTGGATCTCTTGAAACGAGTTGACGCAGTTGTCGCTGTTGGTGGAATGAATTCAAACAACACACGGCGGTTGGTGAATTTGTGCCATGAGCACGGCAAGCCGGGCTATCACGTAGAGAATGCCGAGCAATTAAAAACTGAGTGGTTTTCGGATGTGAAAGTTGTTGGGCTGACTGCGGGGACATCGACTCTTGATGAGACGATCGATGAGGTGCAGCGGGCGCTCGAACGCATGGGGTCACCCGTTTCTGTTGGCCTTGCTTCGCCAACAAGTTCATTGCAATCGGAGAGCCGCTCGGGTTGCGTTGGAAATTGACAGACGTTTCGTGGAGGGGGTCTCGTTACTTTGTTTTTGGGGTTGGAGTCATTGGATCTTGGTTTGGAAAGTTTTTCGCCTCTCCGGTCGATCGAAACAGCCGCCTTGGTGTCTGTCGAGATTCCCGCGTCAGGATGCTTGTTCAACAAGTTTGATTGCTTCGTCGCTTGAATCGCCCTCAAAGTGACGGTACTACACAATGCCAAGCAAGACTGCTGCTGCTACGCTCACCCTCCTATCGTTGTACGCAGTTGCGATGGCACAGCTGGAGGCGGTTGTCGTGATTTACATGCGACAGCTGTACTATCCGGAACAGCCGCTTGAGCTTTTTCCGCTGGAATTTCTGACACGGTACGACCCGATGGTCGAACTGTCTCGCGAAGTTTCGACGATCGTGATGATTATCGCCGTCGCGTTGTTAGCCGAACGCCAGAACCTGACACGGCGGTTTGCGGCGTTTGTCTATGTCTTTGGATTGTGGGATGTGTGTTATTACGCATGGCTGAAAATTTTGTTTGGTTGGCCACGCACTTGGTTGGAGTGGGATGTCCTTTTTTTAATCCCCGTTATCTGGCTTGGGCCCTGGATTTGTCCCGCTGCGATTGGGCTGCTGTTTTGTGTTTGGGGAGCTCTGGTTTTGGGATCGAACCGGCGAATTATTTTTTCGGGTCGCCATGTCGCTTTGTTTGTCGTTGGAGCGTGTGTGGGGTTAGTTGCGTTCATGCAGCCCGCAGCATCGTTTGTGATGCGGGCCGGACGTGAAGCATTAGTTGGATATGTTCCTGACCATTTTTCCTGGCCTCTCTACATTCTCGGGTACTGCATGATGACACTAGGTTTGCTTGGGAGTTTGCGAGATCGCCCCTGCGAAACGACGATTCAAGTTCAAGCCGGTAATGGTGAGGGACTGAACTAAGTCGACGCCGTTTGCTTGGGTTGATTTGATCGGCGATTAAGTCCCACAGGCGTTTCATCCAACGGGATTTTAAAAAGTGCCATGAAACCTGGCTAGAATTTGGTCAGTTGTGCGCTGAAGGAAAAAATCCGAGCGACCCGTTGTCTCGGTTGAATCTTTTTACCACCAGTTTGGGTGGTTGTGTTACAATCGCCAGAGCGGCGTTGCGACGGTGAACGTTTTCTCACCGGTTCCACCAAATGGCGATTGCTGAGGATGGTGTTCCACCAGTAATCAGGGGGTGCCTTGACGAGAGATCATTCGCAGCGGCGTGCCGCGATTCGGTCGGGTTGGCTGGCATCAAGAAGTGTTGACTTACCCGCTGTTGAATCATGACGTGTTCATGAATTTGTATCTCGCTCCGCCCACGGATTGTCGAGTCGTCGCCAGCGATGAATCGATCCGCAAGGCAGAGCGTTTTCGAAGGAAAGCCTTGCCTGCGAGGCTCCATCTCGTTCCTTGATAATTCTTATTCTGTCCCAACCCTTTCGTTGCATGCTTCCCCAGCATCTCAACCGGAGATCACTTCGATGAAATTTCGAATTGGAACAGCCGTTTTTTTGTCGAGTTTGGTTTGTCTGCTGATTGCGGACGAAACGCAAACGGTTTCTCCCGATCAGAGTCAAAGATCTGTTCTACGAAAAGATCCACAGCCATTGCCGCCGGAAATTCAAAAGTTCAACGGGATGCTGGTCGGGCGACTGGCGGCGAAAGATATTGAACGTGGAACTTTCGTCGTGAATGTTGACGCTGTTTCTAGAGTCTGGCGAAATAGCCGTGCGAAAAACCCTCAGCTGTTGGTCGGTATGGCGGTCGAGGTTGGGAACGTTTCCGGGAAGTGGCTCGATGTTTTGGTCACAACGCGGATTGGGGAAACGATCGAGTTTGAATGCCAACACGATGGCGATGGTCTGAGGTTTCCCGGTGAATTGCTGCGAAAAGTGGCGCCTTACAAACCGGAGAATTATCCAAGGCTTCCAGAGCAATTTCGAGGGTTTCAGGGAGCGGTTGTCGCCGACATTATTCGCAAGGACGCTGATTCGTTTGAGATGCTGGTCAAGGTCAGTGAGGTGACCGATGTTTGGTCTGGTAACAAAGCCAAGGAACCCAAGAGTATTCAGGGCCGATCACTGTTGCTCGCCGGGTTTTGGAATCGACGGGAGCAGTATCACAGCTTGAAACCGGGCGATCGCATTACGACGGGGATGCATCACATCAGCCGGCAGAGTGACCATGTCACGGTTCACGAATTTGTGAGAAAGCAGGCGTCGTCCTCTGAAGGCAAAATGGAGCGGATGTCTGATGCGCGGAAGCCCAGCCCGATCGAAAAGGAAAAGCCAGGGAGAGGCGAAGAGGCGAGCTCGGGAGTGAAGGGGTTTCGGGGCATGTTGGTCGGGCGATTGGTAAAGAAGGATAACGAGCGTGGCACATTTACCATTACAGTCGATGCCGTGACTCGTGTTTGGAAGAACAACCAATCGCGCGATCCGAAATCCTTGATTGGTCAGGACGTCGATGCTGTTGGAACACCAGCAAAGATGCTCGATACCTTAATCGTCGCGCGGTTAGGTGAAACGATTGAGTTCGGTGCATTGCACGATGGAGTTGACCAACTTCGCGTTGGAGAAATTCTCCGTAAGGTTTCGCCGGTCAAACCGGGGGACTACCCCGTGCTTCCGGATGCTTCACGAGGGATTGCTGGGATGGTGATTGCCAAAGTGGTCAAGAAAGACCAGCAGATGTGGGGTTTGGTGGTGGAGATCCAGGGAATCCAAAAGCTCTTCGCGAAAAATCGCGCTAAGAATGCTCAAGCACTTACAGGCAAGCAGGTCACCCTGAGTGGGTTTTGGAACCGGAAAGAGGCTTATCAAAAGCTTCTGGTCGGCGACGTGTTCCGTTGTGGAGTGGACCATCCACAATTTTTGAGCGATAGCTTGAACGTCATCGAATCCGTTCAGAAAATCGACGATTCGTCAAACAGCCTGAAGGCGGTACCGACGATTATCGGTGACTGAGATGGAGGGCGAAACGTGTGCAACAGGACGCCGATCTTCGTTATGGCAGGTCTTCGTTATGGCAGGCGACGATTCCCGATGAGCGTAAGGTCCCAGGTGAAACGACGATTGTCCCGTTACTTCGTGAATGAGCGAAGTGAGAGAAGCAGGGTGAGGGTAGAGAGCCTCGCTGCCGCAGAGGAATTGTCTTTCGATTATTGGCGAAGGTGCTTTCACGTGATGAATTCGAAGTTGTCCTTAGCAGGGCTTGTTTATCTGGTGCTATTCTGTGCTCCGTTCGCGAGCTTGATCGGGGCAGCGGAAACAATCGCGCCGGCGAATGAACGATTTGCTGTCGCAGAGGTAGCAGAGACGCCTGATTTTCAGCGGCATGTGGTACCGCTGTTAGGCCGTTTGGGTTGCAATAGCCGCTCCTGTCATGGCTCCTTTCAAGGGCGTGGCGGAATGCAGTTGTCGTTATTCGGTTATGACTTCAGGCTCGATCACGATTCCCTAACCGCTGCCGGCCAATCCGAACCTGGGCGCCGCACGAATTCGAACGATGCGTCCAAGAGTTTGATTTTGCGGAAGCCACTGAATCAAGTGGAGCATGAGGGAGGGCAGCGATTCGAAGTGGGCTCGTGGGAGCACCATTTGATGCAAAGATGGATTGAGGCGGGGGCGCAGCAAAAAGCAAAACCGCGCGAGTTATCGCATCTCGATGTTGCCCCGCGCGAAATTGTTTTTCAAGCTGATTCCGGATCCGTTTCAATTCAGGTCGTCGCAGTTTGGGAAGACGGCACCCGGGAAAATGTGACCCCGTTGTGTCGCTTTCGAACAAATAACGATTCGATCGCAACCGTTGATCAGGATGGTCAAATCCGCTCAACCGGGGCCGGTGATACGCATGTCATCGCGTTTTACGATAACGGTATGGTCGCCGTGCCCATATTGCGCCCCAGGCTGAGTGTTGACGCGAGCCCGGATCTAGGGGCTGCGAGCACATTGGGTGGCGTTGGCAGTCTGCCTGGGGAAGCTACCTCGGCGGAGGAAACGAGCCGGGGTATCGACAATTTTGTTTTGGCCAAACTGCAGAAGCTGCAGGTCGATCCCTCGCCGATTTGCAGCGACACCGAATTTTTACGTCGTGTCAGCATTGACCTGACGGGAACGCTGCCCACCCCCGGCGAGGTGACGGCTTTCCTGGCGGATGATTCTGCGGCGAAACGTACCCATAAAGTTGATGAGTTGCTGCGGCGCCCAGCCTATGCCGCTTGGTGGGCAAATAAACTGTGCGACTTCACCGGTTGCAATCCGAATCAGCAGGCAGAGCTGGGTCAAGAAACGTCTGTGCAATGGTACATGTGGGTTTACCAGCGACTGATTGAGAATATGCCGTACGATCAAATGGTGCGGCGAATCGTTCTGGCGCAAGGGCGCATGGGCGAGCAAACGTACGAGGAATATGCGGAGCAGACGTCGGCTTATTTTCGGGACCAAGTGCCCGCGGATTTTAGTCGCCGCGAAACAATGCCGCATTATTGGACTCGCCGCAGCATGCAGGAACCTGAGCAAGCCGCGCAAGCATTTGCACAAAACTTTCTTGGAATACGAATGCAATGTGCGCAATGCCATAAACATCCGTTCGCACCTTGGACTCAGAAAGATTACCAAGAGTTTGCTCGGTTTTTTGCGCCAGTAAAATTTGGTGTCGCGCCCGATGCTGAACTGGAATACAGAAGTTTGGCCAAGCAGGTCGGATTAAATGTTCGGAAGCCAGCTGGTGAAGCGATTCGTAATGAAACACTACGCCAAGCCCGCAAGGGCCGCACGATTCCCTGGCGGGAACTGTACATCAAGCCACGCGAAAAACCGGAGACGATCTCGCTATTGCGGGCGGGGCAAATCACGTTGGCCGAGCATGCTGACCCACGTGAACCCATCATGGAATGGATGATAGATCCTGAAAACCCTTATTTCGCGCGAGCTATCGTGAATCGAATTTGGGCTGGCTATTTTCACGTCGGCATCGTTCATCCAACCGATGATCTGACACCTGCAAACCCTCCCAGTCATCCAGATTTACTGACTTGGCTCTCGGACCAGTTCATCGCTCGGGGGTACGACATGAAATGGTTGCATCGTGAAATTGTCCTCAGCGATAGTTATCAGCGCAGTTGGAAACCGAATGAAACCAATCGTGAAGACCGACGCAATTTCAGCCGGGCGATTCCTCGGAGGATACCGGCTGAGGTGGTATACGACATGATCAAGCAGTCCCTAGTGGCGACCGACAAGCTAGGGGAGGTCCGAGCGGACCTGACGCGTCGCGCGATCGGTCATCTTTCGATGCGATTGGCTGGGACTCATGCGATGCGAGTCTTCGGAAAACCTGACCGGGTGGTCAATTGTGATTGCGAGCGAGTCAATGAACCGACGTTATTGCAATCACTGTATCTTCAGAACGATCCGTTGGTTGAACAACAACTGGAATCGAGTGGTTGGTTGCAAGAAATCGCCGAGAAAAAAGGGCAATACAATGCAGCTGAAAAGCAATCGCTCGTTCGCGAGGCGTGGCGGCGACCGGTCAATCGGCCGCCGAACGCGATTGAAATCGCGCGTGCATTGGAATACCTCGACAAGGGAGATTCCATGACCGTCGGTATGCGTGATCTCTTGTGGTCATTGATGAACACCAAAGAGTTCATTTTGTTGAAGTAGTTATCTCGAAACCATGTTGAGTTAATCAGGCGATTCTCATGACTTTTTCACGACGTCAAATTCTGAAAGTTGGGGCTTTAGGCGGGTCTCTTTCGCTTGGCAACTTCTTGCGTTTGAACGCAGCGGAGGGGCAGTCGGATTCGGGACGGTCCGCGATTTTGGTGTTTTTGGGCGGAGGGCCATCGCACCAGGATACCTTTGATATGAAGCCGGATGCACCCTCGGAATATCGGGGGCAGTTTAGTCCGATCAGCACATCGGTTCCCGGAATTCAAATCTGTGAGCACTTGCCAAAGCTCGCCCAGCGAGCCCACCAGTATTCGATTGTGCGTGGGATCAGCCATAGTTTGGCGGATCATGGACTTGGAACTCGCTACGTGATGACTGGCAACTTGCCCACTCCAGTGGTTCAGTATCCGATGTATGGTTCCGTTGTCAGCAAAGAGTTTTCGGGACGCCCGGACCTGCCTTCGTTTGTTTCGATTGATCGACCGGTGGAGGGGCCGGGGTATCTTGGTTCTGAGTACGGCCCCATGTCGACTGGTGAAAAGCCTCGTTACGGGCAGCCATTTCGAGTTCGGGGCATCACGTTAGATGGCAACTTGAGCGTTGATCAATTTCGTGAACGCCACCAATTGCGAAGTGATATTGATACGGCCTTCGACGGATACGAAGACTTGGATCCCAGCGTTCGCGGACTCGACCGTTTTAACGAACGCGCTTACAAAATTATCAGCTCACCTCGTGCTCGGCAGGCGTTTGACCTGACAGGTGAGGACCAGCGTGAGCTGGACCGCTTCGGTGCGCACGAATTTGGGCAAAGCGCTTTGTTGACGACGCGTTTGATTGAAGCCGGGGTGAGATTTGTCACTGTCTTGATGGAAGGCTGGGATACCCATCAAGACAATTTCAACACGTTAGGCCGTGAACTGCTTCCCCGGTTGGATCAAAGTCTATCGGCGCTCTTTGATCGGTTGGATTCGCGTGGCTTGCTGGAAACGACATCCGTTTTGGTGACCGGTGAATTCGGTAGAACACCCAAGGTGAATGGAAACGCCGGTCGAGATCATTGGTCCCGGGCGATGTGTTCTTTGTTGGCGGGAGCGTCGGTGCAAACTGGACAGGTCGTCGGAGCGACGGACAAACACGCGGCCAGGCCTGTCGACGCGGGGTATTCGCCGGACGATCTGGCAGCTACCTTTTTTCAGAGTATTGGCATCGATCCCAAAACGGAGTATCAAGCTGACGTTGGTCGGCCCATTACCTTGGTGCGCAATGGGAATTGCATTCCCGGATTATTGGGTTAATACCTATTGCGTTCATTGCCGAGTTGTTGGGTTGGCGGGATCGGCTCTCCGAAAAAAAAATCGCCAATGAGTCAACTCATTGGCGATTTTAAAAGCGATTGCTTTAATGCTTACTGGCTTTGCGGGATCAAACCTTCGCTAAACATTTACGCTTTTCATTTGTTTCAGGACTTCCATCCGCGAGTAGCGAACGTCTGCGAAGCGTCGCATCCATTGGTCGAATTCAAGGGCAGAAGGAGTGCGTCCAATCACCTCCCCAAACACCTTACGAATCCAAACAGAGTTGTTGTCGCCGACCCGATCAAAGTATTCCTGTGAAGCCATCAATTCTAGCGGCAGCTGGGTGAGTCGGAACTCAACGTCGGGGATTTGATGCCAGGCGGCTAACTCAAGTGCAGAGGGCGGTCGATTGAGGTAACGCTGATATGACTCGGTTACCCGTTGGGTGATCAGGTCATAATTGGTGTAACCAACCGTATAAACGCTGCCGTTGTTCGAGCCTGAACCACCGGCGACCGCGGCACCCGAAGCCGGGACGAGTTGCAATTGGACCTGATTCGGATTGCCGCGTGTAATTACGAATGCAGCTTGGGCGGTCACATAGAGCGTGCGGCCTCCCGATACGATGCGAGCAATCACACGGTAGGTATCGTTGGGGACGATGTAGTCGCGATCGTAATTCAGATTGAAGCCAATTTGGCCAGCGAACGGTTGGGGGACCCGAAAAGAATATTCACCGTTGCGGACGACATAGTGAGGACGTGAAACGTTCTCCAGTTGGACGGTTGCCACCGCATCGTAAGGAAGTTGTGTATTGGGCGGCAGCAATAACGTGCCGGTTAAAGCGGAGGTCAGATTGCTATCCAACTGCACTGTCATCGATGCCAATCGCATTGTTTGGCTGTTTTGGACGAGCAGACCAACGCGGCCTGTCGCGTCGGCGTGCTTCTTGATTTCTTCACCGAGATCAAAGATCCGTCCACCGACGCGTCCGACGCGGCTGTTGCCGACCGAGACGATAATATCTTGCGGTGTGATTCCTGCGCGGGCGGCTGCGGAGCCAGGATTGACCCGCGTTACCATCACGCCAACATCCGTGTTCGATGCATCCACACCGAGCAACCATTGGTTTTTGTTGGATCCTGATGATCCAAGCCAACTGTCACTGCCCCATCCTGAATTCCAGGTTGGGGTCGCCGATGGATTGGTGGAACCATTTTGCCATTGCGCTTGGGCCGTTGTTGGGCTGAGATGTTGCGTAGATGCCAATGCCCCGAAAAACAGAGCGACGACAACTGCTCCGTGTCGGCTATGAAAGTTCATTTCGAATTTCCAATATGCAAGATTGTTTAAGTTTGTTAGTTGATTTGCGGTTACCCAATTTTCGGACTCGTGTACCGAAACGATGGGTGCAGGTGATTTTCGTTTCCGGCAGGCGTGTTGTGATTGGCAGCCTGCCGAATGACGTAGTGCGATTGAACTCAGCGAGAAACTTTTTCCTGGGTGTCTCGCGCCGTTGACTTCAAAGCTGGGTTGGCTGAATCGACCGGTGCAGGTGATTCCTTGCGGTCAAAGTTCAAGCGTTCGACCTGACCTAAAAGTGTCGGTGGGTCGAATGGAAAGAATCCGGCAAGAATCGCCTGTGTCTGCCCAGCTTGGCTCAATGCATAAAGCACGAATTCACGGTTGCCCCGAACAACTTCACTCGTTGCACCCATGTCGATGACCAGACAAAGGGGGCGCATCAAAGGGTATTTTCCTAGTAAGAGCGAACGGTCGTCAGTTGGAATGACGGAACCGTTGGATTTCAGATTCAGTAATTTGGCTTCGTGCCCTCCACATCGCAAACCACTGATTGCGATGGCAAAGGGGTCGGCCGCCACTTTGGAAACAACTTGATAATTTGAGTCGGCTTGCTCGCTCGAATCGTTCATTGTTTGGCCACGGAACAGATAGTCTTGCAGGTAGGTGTGCGTGCCACTGTCTTTTCCTCGGCCCACTGTCACGACAGGTTTGTTTTCATACTTACCCGACAGACCTGCAGCGGCCCAAGTCGTTTGGCCAGCCTGGTCGTTGCTGCAAAAGAGACCTTGCAGACTGCTGTAATCGATGGAATCGAGTGGATTATCGCGGTGAACGAAGATACCGATCGCTTCCCGCGCGACCATGACGGCCACTGGTTGCTTCATCCCTTTCTGCTTTAGAAGCTCGATATCGGCTTCGGTAACCGGCCGTGAGAGCATCGCGATGCTGGCGGGATTCTTGGCAATTCGATCAAAGACTCGCTCGGATCCCTCCGCCGAGATGACGACTTTCGAGTTGGGGTGAAAGTTGTTGAATCCGGCGGCCCAACCGTGAGCCAAGGTATCCATGCTCGTCGAGCCGAAGATGTCAATTTCCGTTTTGACTTCGCCGGCAGGGAGGTAGGGGCGGATCGAATCAAGAATCGAACGAATTTCTTCGACCGACGCTTCTTCAGGATTTCCTTGGGCCAGCGTTACGGACGAAGTGACAGGCAGAGCGAGTAGCGCGAAGGCAACGAAGTGCCGCAAGTTTTGGTTCATTAGTGTCTCCATACGTGAAATGCGGTCGGAGAATAATCGATACCAAAACTTCGTGAAACATCAATTGTGTGGCCCCATGCGGTGTACAGAGGCTTGCCTAAGATCCTTGAAACGCAATCAAAAAGCCTTTCATTGCCTGGCCGACTGCACACCTGTTTGCAGGATTCGTAGCGTTGATCATGAGCTTCTGCCGGGAAATCGCTGCTCATGATTCAATTTGATGTTGCTTTATTGATCCTGTTTAATGGGGGGGGATGATTGGCTCTGTAGGACGGGTGCTGGGTCTCGCTCGTTACGGAACGACTCGTTCGGAGGGAATGGGATGACAATTCACACAAGTTTGCGAGGGTTCTGGTTCGCTCTGGGTGCAACCGCGGTGCTGGCTGGATCTAGTTTGGTTGCCTTCCAGCTTTTGTCTGGAAAAATTCTGCCACTGCCGCAAAATCGATTCCACGCAACGGACGAGCCAGCATCGGGGTCTCGACTGGCCAACACGCTTGTGGCCAACACGCTTGTGGCCAACACGCTGGTTCCGACTGATTTGGAGGAGAGTTCTGGCCAACCAAATACCCAAAACAGCGAAACCCAAAACAGCGAA
>JARGNK010000066.1:11258-36651 GCA_029213145.1 Rubripirellula sp.
GGAGGAGAGTTCTGGCCAACCAAATACCCAAAACAGCGAAACCCAAAACAGCGAAGACGAAGCTGGAGATCGGCATAAAGCCGCCACTGAGGCGGGTTTGCGATCTCCGCCCGAAGTGATTGAGCCTGCGGTTTGGATCGAGCAGTTGAGTGATTCGCAGCTCAAATTACTTGCGCGAGCCGATGAGCTGCCGGCGGGATTCACTCCGCCTCAAGGTCTTTCGAGGCAACGCTTGCATGAGTTGTTGGTTCTTGAATTGGTTCGTCGTTTAGAGAATCAAACGGCGTCGGAGGCGAAGCAGGCAACGGCAGTTCCGGGACAAGTCCGCCAGCCTATTTCCGATTCTTTTGAAGCTCCCACGTTGTCGGAGACCGAATTGGCTTCCCGGAATAATCCATCAGCCTCGGAGGTTGCATCTTCAGGTCCGGTGGGGCAGTTCGATGCGGGAAACGAGGCAAAACCGCCTGAAGTGATCGTGGAGCGAACGCGTGCGGTCGCCGTGTCGGGAGAGCCGCTGGGGGTGGGCCAGATGGAGGTCGAGTTCAAAGCGGGGCATGGTCCGATTCTCAGTCCGGATCAACTTTTGTTCCTGCGTTCTTCCGAGCGGCGATCCCACTATGCGACCTTCGAGGTCGACTATCAGGACGCCGATGGTCAATCGAAGTATCAGGTTCAGCGCATTCGGTCACTTTTTTTGGTGGCTGGCCGCGGGCCGACTGAATTCAGACTCTATTCCGCACAGGGGGAACTCGCGCGGGAGCAATTGGTCGAGGTCGTCGACGACCGAGATTCGCAAATGCGGATGCGACGAGAGTGGTGGCAAGCATTCTCAAGAATGTCTCCCGAGCTAACCCAAGAACAACGTGAATTGAAGGTCGCGTTGCTTGATTTGCTCGCTCGTCGTCATCGGTTTTCACTTTCACAGCAGCAGCGATCCGTACGCGTTAAGGAAGATCGTGAAAGTTTGGAAACGCAATTTGAAAATGCGGTCGAGATGTTGTTTGGGATCGAGTCAGTTAAGATCGCGATGCAAGGTGATGTTACGTTACGAGATGCAACGCGTCCGGAATCGGCTGACCTGTCGGTGCCCAAAACGCCTCGGATGAACAGCATCTCGGTGCCTGACTTTAAGCCGGTACCGATTGAAGCCATTGCGATGCGCGTGCCGGCGGAGTGTTTCTATGTGCGGACGGGAAGCGTCGCAAACTATTTTTATTTCCGCAAGTTCTTGACTGGGTGGGGTGGCAGCTTGGAGGACATTGTATCTCGCGGCAGTTTTGACCGCCGGATACGTGAACGTCTCGAGTTCCAGCTTGCTATCGATTCAGCGACTATCGATCGTGAGCAATTGGATGACTCAATTTCTGACATGGCGATCATTGGGTGTGATCCCCTTTTTAAGGATGGTGCCGCAATAGGCGTTGTTTTTGAGGCCAGCGATGGCTTGGCTTTGGCGAATCAGATTACGAATCAGCGCCGTCAGGCAATGAAAGATCATCCAGAAGTGGAGGAGCAACGTGTTCGCGTGCGGCAGCAGTCTGTGTCGCTCCTCGCGACCGACGATCACCGGGTCCGTTCGTTTTATGCCATCGACGGCCGTTACCATCTGATCACCAATTCGGAACACATCCTCAAGCGTTTCTTTGCAGCGGGTGAGGGAGATCGCTCGTTAGGGCAGTTACGTGAATTTGGCTACGCCCGTAGTAAACCCAAGGCAGTGGGTGAAATGCTGACGTTTCTTTATCTGTCGGACCCGTTCTTTCAGAATCTGGTCAGTCCTCGTTATCGGATTGAGATGACTCGCCGCGCGGTGGCGGCGAGGGAGGCCCAGCAGCTTCAGCTTGCGCGGCTGATTGCACGTGCTGAACGGGTAAAGGCAGAAACCGTCAATGACTTGATTCGGGCATCCTTACTGCCAAAGTTTTTCGGAGCACGCCCCGATGGATCGCGAGCGACCTATCGGAATCATCGCTATCAGGACACGCTCCGAGGCGTCCCCGGCAGCTTCTTGCCGGTGCCCGATGTTCCCATTGATAAGGCGACTTCAACCGAAGTTTCTTCGTATCGTCACTTCGTTAGTCAGTACAATCGCCAATGGGGGCGGATTGATCCGGTAACGGTCACGCTGTCAAAACAAGCCGATTTGCAAGACGAAGGAATTCACAAAATCGGGTTGGAAATCCTGGTGACGCCTTACGCCAAGATGCGTTACTCGCTGCTCAATCGGTACCTTGCTGGGCCAAGCCAGCAGCAGTTGGTTCGAAGCGAAAGCGATCTTCTGAGTGTGCAAGCTGCGGTTCGCTCGGATCGATCGAATAAGCCTCATCTGCTTTCGATCGGGCTCCGCGACGATGCGGTCGCGTTTGAAATTGATCAGGGTGAGGTACAGTTGCTTGGTGAAGCGGAAAACGCCACGTTTGCAAAGAGCAGAGGCTATCTCGCAATTACACCTCCGAGTCTCGATGTCTTGCGAACTCTTGCTTCCGTGCTGTTGAAAGATCAGGCAAGACCAATCCCCGTGGTCGGGCAACTCGGCCCCGCAAGAAAGGTACCGCTGATTTTGCCACCGAGCACGCCGATTGTTTGGCAGGTGGGCTATTACTTTGGCTGGGCAGTTCGCAACGCGCCACCAGGAGCGATTGGTGCCGCAAAGTACCTCTCGTTGATTGAATCACGCGATGACTTGATGGTCGTATCAGAAACAGAAGCCTTGCGGGAGAAAGTGTTTGCTAATAGCGAGCAAGAACGCGTCGATGATCCTGCCAAGATTCGCTTGAGGATGAGGTCGTTGCAGGACGCCTCCGTTGAACCGTACATACAAGCCTATACCTACCTCGATTCACGTCGCGCATCTGCGCAGAATTCACGTTTGCTGAATGAATGGACGGATTGGTTCCGGTTACCAGCGGAGCATTCTCGTGGCACCGTCGAGAGTCTCTTGAACGCAAGAATCGTTTGTCCTCTTGGCGGCGATTATTCCTGCGAAGACCTGGGAGGTCGGTTGGTCTGGTCTGGAACCGCTTGGCAAAAAGCAAGCCTTCGCGAAATCAATGAAATTCCCGATGATTGGAAATTTCCCTTCCTCGATTGGCTCAGGGGGCTCGATTTGCACTTTCATCTTGGCAGCGACACTCTACACGCTCAGGTGGGATTGAAGGTGCGGATGAACGTCGGTCGGACGGTCCAAGAAAGGCTGGTAGATTTGAAGACGCTGGAAGTGGACAGACTGCGCGGGAACGCCGGGGATGAACCATTTGCGGAAAGTATCTTTTCATCCACTGATGATGTTTTATCCAACGATTGGGTGCTCGGTATTCGTGTGCCACGCGATGGGCAGCAGATAATCGTTTCGACCGTGCATCCCAATAGCCCAGCTTTTCATGCCGGAATTCAAGTGGGGGATGTCATTGAACGGATCGACGGTGAGGTGCCAGCATCGAGCGCGGACTTGATCAGGTTGATCGGCCGAACAAGCTCAAGCGGTAACGTAAATGTCATCCTTCGTCGCGATGGTCGTGAGCAAAAGTTGTCGGTACCGCTAACGCGATAATCGCAAACCGGCACGTGATCATCGCAAGCCGGAAAACGGAAGGATCTTAATGCAAGCGGGGTGTACCGTTGTGGGAATAGCACTGACTTATGATCTTTAAAACGGCGAGGCTTTTGGTTCGGGATTTAGTGGACTCAGATTTTGATGCTTTTCATGAAATGCAATCCGATATTGAGGTGATGCGGTACACGACCGGCAAAGCTCTTGACGAATCCGAAAATCGTCGGCAGCTACGCGATTGTATTGCCCGCTATGTCAGACCAGCGAACGATTTTTGGGTTTGGGCCGTTGTTCGCAAGAGTGATCAGCAATTTATTGGGACTTGTGCGATTGTCCCCAATGGACCACGCGCAGAGATTGGCTATCGGTTGCTGCGGAAGTTCTTCGGTAACGGCTATGGAAGAGAGATTTGCAATGGTTTGATCGTGCATGGAATTCAACATCAGAATTTGCATGAAATCATTGCGTACGCAGACATCGCGAATCTCGCTTCGGTCAAGATCCTTGATCAAAGTGCCTTGTCATTTGTTGAGGAAACGAAGACAGAAGAGGGGGGTGTCGAGCGGTTTTATCGTTGGCTGGCCGAGCCCAACCTTTGCGAGACTTCGGATCACGCTGAACAAAAATGAGTTGCAGTTTTGGAATCGACGCCACAAAATCCAAGGGTCGCCCGAAGATAATGCGAGCGATTGCAAGATGCGGATGGTCCCGTTCGAGTGGCTTGCCAGGCTGGAATGAAATGCCAGGTGCTGATCGAGAATCTACTCAGTCAAAGCGTGGCTGGCCACTTCTGACAATTTTGATTGGGCTTCTGTAGGCCAAGGATTGGGCTATTGTTATCTAATCGTTGGCGACATTCACTGGTGGGTCGGTTCAAGGTTTTGCGAATGAGATTTGTTTTCCTGGCCGTTTCTTTGCTGTTTTCGGCTGCCCAGGCACAGGTGGTCACCCGCGATGCTGCCCTTGAATGCTTAACGCCTGCCATGGAGGGTGGAGAACCAGGGGGGAAACCGGAAGGGCTTAATGGGCGGGTTGTGACCGGATACCAAGGATGGTTTCGCGCTCAAGGCGATGGTTCAGGCCTCGGTTTTCAGCATTACAAAAAACGAGGGCGTTTCGCGCCGGGTTACTGCACGATCGACCTCTGGCCCGATCTTTCCGAGTTTGATGCCGATGAAAAATTCGCAACACCCTTTCAACACGCGGATGGCCGGGTCGCACATGTTTTCAGTTCAATTCATCCCAAGACCGTCAACCGACATTTCTCATGGATGGCCGAGTATGGGATCGATGGAGCGTTTGTGCAGCGGTTTGGGGTTCAGGCAATTTCTCGCGGCGGCGACCAGCGTCGACTGAAATTTGAGAATCAGAAATTGATTCTTTGTCGGGATGCTGCGATTCGGCACAAACGCTGTTGGGTGCTGATGTACGATTTGTCGGGAATGCGGGACGAGGACTTTGAGAAACTGGCCGAAGATTGGAAGCAGTTGCGGAAGAGGATGGAGTTGGGCACCGATCCGAACGATTCCGCCTATCTGCATCTCAATGGCAAGCCGCTTGTCGCGATTTGGGGAGTCGGATTCAAGCATGATCGCGACTACAGCTTGGAAAAGACCGAGTGGTTGATTCGCCTGCTGAAGCATAATCCTGATTGGGGTGGTATGAGTATCATGCTGGGAGTTCCTTATTACTGGAGGACGCAAGATCGCGATGCGACGGATGATCCCCGCCTACACAGGGTGCTTGAACTCGCTGATTTGATTAGCCCCTGGTCAATTGGCCGTTATGGAAATGGTGGATACAAGATTTCGCAAATCGTTCAGCACCAAACGGCGGATCTCGCTTGGTGCCAAAAGCGTGGCATTGCGTACTTGCCTGTTTTGTTTCCTGGATTTAGTTGGAAGAATCTCAAAGGTGAGGCGCACGCTGGAGATGGGATTCCCCGACTGAATGGAAGATTTCTGCAAGATCAATTTGAAGCGACGCACACTGCGGGTAATCGAACGGCCTACTTGGCCATGTTCGATGAGATTGATGAGGGAACTGCACTCTTCAAATGCACCAACGATCCTCCGGTCGGTGCCTCCAAATTTCAAACGTATGAAGGACTTCCCTCTGATCATTACTTGAAGTTGTGCGGTGAGGGGCGAGGGCTGCTGAGAGGAGAGAGGAAAGAACTCAAGGATCGCTAGCACGAGGGTTGCGTGGCATGCCGTTCTCAGCCTTTTTCGCGGCGTGTTGCCGAGCATGGTTGTCTCGATCCGTAACGAATTGGACGTGATGGGGATTAAACAGCAGCCCTTTCATGTTCCCAAGTTTTCGAGGAGCCTCAGGCAAGTTGGGGTGGTGTAACGAGTGTGGCTGTTTTTTTAAGAAGAAACGCATTGTCATTTGACAATGAAACTTAAATCGTACAGCCTGAACGGAAATCAAGCGTTGAGCTGAGTGTGATCTGGATGATGGTTTTGCAATGACGCTAATTAGACGGAAGCGGAAGATTCGTCGTATCCTCGCCGACGTAGCAATTGCGCCATTTGCTTTTTTCTTCGTCGGGGTTGTGACTGGCCTTCCAACGTTGGGATTGATTGCGGTCTTGATGGTGATTTCGATGTGGTTATCGGGCGAGCCGTTTGCGAATCTCGCCAATTTGGTTCCAACGGCGGAAACCGGCATCACTGCGATCGTTCTTTTTTGCTTTGTTGCTTTAGCTGCGGTCCCTCTTGCTATTCGAGATCACCTTTTGAGTGGTGGTTACGAGGTGATCTGGCAGCCGACGGAGGGCTGCATGGCGGTTGCTGAAGATTATGTAGAGTCATGGCGCTCGGGTAACATCGAAAGCCTGCGACGCAATTTTTCAGAACGCTTGGGTTCCCAAATGACTGCTGCAGATCTTGCCCAGGAGTTTGAGCTTTTGGCTCATGAATTGGGAAAACCCTTGTCGGTGGAAAGTGTTGAGGAGCAGGAGATTTACTGCAGTTTTCCAGAAACCTCTGACTGCGATCAACATGTCGATTGCGTGGTAAAAGGTGTTTTGCGGCATGCGAGCGGTCGGTCGTCAACGGTCGTTTTCGAAATGAATTCGCGGGAAGCATTTAGAATCGAAGAGTTCCGTTTGCCAGATTTTGAGTGCTGTTGATAGGAAACGCCGTCTTTCGGATCGATTTGAGATTCGGTGGATTGCGAGTTTTTTAAGTTGAATGGTGAAGCTTGGCAGGAAAGCGATTCAAAGATTTCTTGAAACGTACGGCTGGATTACTGTTTGTAATTACAGACGCGGGGCCGAGGCTTTTGGTTAGTTCTGAGGCCGATTTATTAGTCGACTACACAGGGACGAACTGGAGCGGCGGGACTCAAACGACCTCGGTAAGTTGGCCAGATTTGACCGTGGCATTCAATGCTGAATTTGATCTAGACGAAAGAATTCGATTGTTCTGGTGGTCCTCTGGGCAGTCGGCAAGAGGGTTCATGCTTTGGTTGGAACCTGAGGAGAAATGGTTGCAACGGAGTGAGACAGCCACGAATTCATCTGTCACAACGTCTGATTTAGATGCTGGGCAAGCAAGCGAGGTGAGTTCACCGTAAGCGAATGCGCGGGCCGGTGGTTCGACGCGATAGCCAAGCTGGCCTTGCAAGACACCACGCTGCCTTACGAGACACCTAGCCGGCCATCATTTTGGGATTTTTCGATTTACTCTTGTTTGATGATCCATGCACGGTCGGCGATACGTTAACGTGAGTGAAATTGAGGCTAGGCGTGTTTCCCCGATGTGAGTGCGTGTGATGAGAACAATTGCGTTTGGTGTCTGCTTGTGCGTACTGGTCACGGCGGGTTGCGGCGGTAGCCCGGACGGTGTCGTGAAAAAGCAGATTGCGCTCATGAATGAGATTGCAACGGCAATGGAGCAGGGTGCATCGCAAGCGGAACTTGATCAGCTTCAATCTAGAGGCGAGGCGATTGCGAAAGAGTTTGAAGGCTTGGGGCTTACCGATAGCGAAAAGCAAGAGTTGTTAACTCGCCACCAAGCCGACATTTCCGCGGCAGCAGCGCGGTTACAGAAGGCGATGATGACGAAGGCGATGGAGTCATTGGGTGAGGGGTTTCCCGGGCTTCCCCCGGGAGGTTTCCCCTCGGGAGGGTTTCCCGGGCTAAACGGGAACTGACCTTTTCGGTGTGTCAATAGCTGGACCTGCTTGGTCGAGGCCGGCTGTTCGCTGGCGTGCAGCAGTCTTGTTTTGGGGTTCGTTGTGAGCAAGCAGCGGATCAGATTGAACGCCATCAATTTGAGGTGGAACTCATGCGGTTGGGGCATCGATCAGTTGGAGCATCAATTCTGCAAATTGAGTCTCCCTTTCGGAGCAATCACATCGCCGATAGGGTGGCGATCCAACCATTTTGGTATCTCACGATTCAGCGAAAGGCTTCCTGACTTGAGCTGCAGAGGCCCGGCGATTCGGATGGTGAACGAGCAGCATGGAACTTTCAGTGTATTAATTGCCTGCCTGTGAAAGATAAAGCCAGAATGAAAGTTGGTAAATTGTCATGGGGTGTGACCGCGGGGCTTGGCTAGATCCAAGTTGGGTTTCGCTACCGTGCAATGTGTTGTGTTGGCGGTTAATCAGCAATCAATCAAACCAATCATCATGTATCAGCGTCGTTTTTTGCCTTGTCTGGCAATTTTGTTTTTTTTGCAAGTTCCATCTCTTGTGAGAGCGGAAACCTTACGGGCGGGCGCCGCTGCCGTGGATATTTCCCCAGTGACTTTGCCCGCTCTTCAGAACGGGGGGTTTTTGCAGGGGAAGGCTGATCGCATTCTTGACCCTCTTCATGCGCGGACGCTGGTCCTCGCCGATGGGGCGGAAACAATCGCAATCGTGATTGTTGATACGTGCATGTTTCCCCGGTCACTTTGCGATGAAATCAAACGCCTCGCATCGGAAAGGACTGGCATTGCAGTCGATCGCATTCTGATCAGTGCCACGCATACGCATGCGGCTCCTTCGGCCATGAATGCGTGCTTAGGCTGCCCGGCTGACGAACCTTACATTAAGTATGTCCCAGATCGCGTTGCAAAGTCGATTGCAGAGGCTTTTCAGAATCTTCAGCCTGCCAAGGTGGGTTGGACGACCATCAAGGCAGAAGATCTAACCAATTGTCGACGTTGGATTACGCGAAGTGACAAAATGGGAACCGATCCGTTCGGTGGCCGAACGGTTAGAGCGATGATGCATCCTGGGTATCAGAATCCGAATTACACCAGCCCTGCAGGACCAATCGATCCATGGCTTTCGGTCCTTAGTGTGGTTTCTGCGGAGGATGATTCCCCGATCTGTGTGATGGCGAATCTGTCGATGCATTATTTTGGAGGTGGAGCCTTTTCGGCGGATTATTTTGGGGAGGTCGCCCGACGCTTGAAGCAACTTTTGCAGCAAGATCGAAATAAAAGGTTGCCTGAGTTTGTCGGCATTATGTCCCAGGGAACAAGTGGTGATTTGCATTGGATGGATTACAGCAAGCCACGCAAGTCAATCTCTCGCCAGCAATACTCCGAGCGGGTGGTGACCCGCGTGATGAACGCACTGCGGACGATCGAGCATTGCTCCGAGCACAGTTTGGCAATGGCTGAACAACGCATCAATATTGGTCGTAGGACCCCCTCAAAAGATCGACGCCAGTGGGCTAGGCCCTTGAACGCAGCGCGGGGAGATCTGCTGCCTCGGAACCGGCCGGAGGTTTACGCCTATCAAGCGGAGTGGATTCACGAGAACCCGGTGGCTGAAGTGGTTTTGCAGGCGGTTCGAATCGGGGACCTTGGAATGACGGCAATACCAAACGAGGTTTACGGCATCACAGGGCTAAAACTGAAACGCCAAAGTCCTTTGCAAACCACATTGAATCTTGAGTTAGCCAACGGGGCGGCTGGATACATTCCACCCCCAGAACAGCATCGTCTCGGCGGTTACACGACTTGGCCTGCTCGGACTGCCGGTTTGAAAGAAGAGGCGGAGCCGCTGATTGTGGAAACACTGCTAAGTTTGCTGGAAGAAGTTTCCGGTAAAGAGCGGCGTTCTCCTGTTGATGAGCTCACGCCCTACGCGCGAGAGTTGCAAAAGCGTGATCCTATTTCGCATTGGCCATTGAATGAAATGACGTCGGTTCAGGTGATCGATTCAACCGGTGAAAACGTGGCCAAATATCGGGACGGGGTTGCCCTGTTCTTGCCGGGGCCCGGTGGCGACGGGTTCTTGGCAAGTGGTTACGGAAATCGTTCAGTCTATCTCGCGGGGGGACATCTCGATTTGCCGGTCAAGCAACGCCCCCAACAGTACACCTTGACGTTTTGGTTTCAAAATATGTTGCCGTCGGGTGTGCGGGACACAACTGGCGTCCTCTTTTCGAGTGGAACTGAAACCCTGTCCATCGGTGGTGACGCAGAAGAGGGCAAGCTTGTTTTGCAATCGGGTGAACGAAGGTCGATCGGAATAACGCCTGTTTCCACTGGGCATTGGCAGCAGATTACGTTCACAAATGATGGGCAAGTATTGCGTGTTTACTTGGATGGCAATCCCAAGCCAGAGATCGAAGCTGTGGTGGATGGGATCGCTCCATTAACGCATGTCTTAATCGGCAGTGACGGGAATCTCTCAACGACGTTGGATGGAAAAGTTGATGAAGTTGCTGTCTTTGATCAAGCCTGGTCGGGGGGCGAGGTTGCAACGGTTTACAAAGCGTCGGGAATGGTGGCACCACCTCGTCCCAAACCGACGATCATATTAGCCGCGAAGCCAGTGGAGGAAGCCGCTCGCAAAGCTTACGCGAACGCTGTTCTTGCCTCACAGCCAGTTTCTTATTGGCGATTGCAGGATGACATCAACGGCGTTGCGTCCGATGCAATTGGCAAAAATCACGGCATCTATGAGGATGGATCCAGACCACTTGGGTCTAAACCGAACGTGCCAAATTTTAGCGGAGGGCGCATCAAATTGAACGTGCCTGAGATCAATGATTCTTACAGCATTGAGCTTTGGTTTCGAAATGAATTGCCCGTGCAATCACGACCGGTAACCGCGTATTTGTTTTCACGCGCGATTGATGGAGTGGATGGAGCCTTCGGGGACAATCTGGGGCTTGGGGGGACTCATTCCAATCTCGGTCAATTGATCGTGTTTAATGGGAATCGCAAGGATCAGTTGGTCAGTGGAAAGACGAGGGTTTCCGCCGGAAGTTGGTCTTATGTGGTGATGGTGCGACAGGGGCAAAGAATAAAAGTCTATCTAAATGGTGATACCGAACCAGAAATCGACGGGGAGCTGCCGGTGGATTATCCGGATCAGTGCTCGCAGTTTTTTATCGGCGGGCGTGCCGACAATTTTGCCAACCTACAAGGAATGCTGGATGAGGTGGCGTTTTACGATCGTGCCTTAACGCCTGCGGAAATCGCCTCGCATTTTCAAGCTGCTGGTGCTCAACAGGTCAGCAAGCCAGTCGCTGCGGTATCCGTCATTCAGGAAGAACCGAAACCGACAGAGGTAGCAGAGGCGATCAAGTCGATTCACGTTCCCGATGGATTCGAGGTTCAATTGGTTGCGGCTGAACCCCTCGTCACTGATCCAGTTGCAATCGATTGGGGGCCGGATGGAAAACTTTGGGTGGTGGAAATGGCGGACTACCCGCTTGGATTGGACGGGAAGGGAGGGGCTGGAGGACGCGTGCGGTTTTTAGAAGACAGTAACTCTGATGGGCACTACGACACGTCGACGCTGTTCGCCGATGGATTAAGTTTTCCGAATGGAGTCATGGTTTGGGGGCGTGGCGTGCTGGTCACCGCAGCCCCGGAGATTTTGTACCTGGAAGATACGACGGGTGATGGCAAAGCGGACATGCGACAAACGCTATACACAGGCTTTCTCGAAGGGAATCAACAACTGCGTGTCAACGGTTTGCGTTGGGGGTTGGACAACTGGGTTTACTGCGCAAGCGGTAGCCATCATGGCGGATATGGCAAAGACAGTACGATCACGTCACTCCTGAGCGGTGAGGAATTCTCGGTTGGCAGTCGTGACTTTCGCGTACGCCCCGATACGGGGCAACTCGATCCGCAAAGTGGTCCTTCGCAGTATGGTCGTGTCCGTGACGATTGGGGCAATTGGTTTGGTGTTCAGAACAGTCACCCGCTTTGGCATTACGTCTTGGCAGATCACAACATTCGGCGAAATTCTCATTACGCTCCGCCCAATCCCAAGCAGCAGGTGATCACGCCCAGTAACCCGCCGGTTTATCCCGCCAGTAAGCTGCAAAAACGGTTTCACAGCTTCAATCAATCGGGGCGATTCACCTCCGCCTGTTCTCCTTTAATCTATCGCGACAGCCAGTTGTTCGGGCAGGATTCGGCTGATCGCAAGATGGTGCAGCAGGGTTCAGTTCGGCAGAAGGGAAAAGAGACTGAACCAGAGCAACATACTTTCACCTGCGAGCCATTCCATAACCTCGTGCAGCACAATCTGCTAATCGATGACGGGGTCAGTTTTTCTTTTCGGCGAGATTCTGGCGAGCAGGAGATCGATTTTTTCGCGAGTGAAGATCGTTGGTGCCGACCCGTCATGGTTCGCACGGGGCCCAACGGTGGGCTTTGGGTGGTTGATATGTATCGCTACATGATCGAACACCCGGATTGGCTGCCTGAGCAGGGGAAAAACGAGCTACGCCCCTGGTACAGAGCGGGGGAGGATCGAGGCCGGATTTATCGGATTGTTCGTCGAGAAGATGATACCAAGGCAGTCTCTCATGTCATTCGCAATACCGTGGATGACATGATACTCGGCCTGCGAAGCTCGAATGGATGGCGACGAGATACGGCGCAGCGAATGTTGGTTCGGGGAAATCATCAGCAGGCTATTGAACCATTGCAAGTCTTGCTGGAGACGAGCGATCATCCGTTGACCAGACTTCACGCACTATGGTCTCTGCAAGGGCTTGGCCAGCTTACGGCGAAACAGATTGAAACCGCAACTCATGACGAACATCCTGGAGTGCGACGCAATGCGGTGCGTTTGGCTGCGTCGATCCCCATCGCCGTAGAGTTGCTCGTCGCGCGGGTCGATGATTCTGATGCCAAGGTGCGTCTGGAGCTTGCTTGCACGCTCGGTTTCTATGAATCGCGCGAGACGCAGGCTGCATTGGGTCGGTTGATTCTGCAGAATCAGGACGACCACTATCTCGTGGCTGCAGCAATGAGTTCCCTGAACGCTAGGAATGTTTCGGGAGTTTTGGCTGAAATGCTGAGTTCAAATGCTGGTGAAAAGCTGATCCAAGCAGTGCTCGGGCAAGCGATTGCGATGGGCAACGCGGAAACGATCAATCAAGTCATCACCTCCATCTTTCAGAGTTCCCAAGGGCGGGAGAACGAATCCCCGCTGAGCGTGTCTCAGCAGAATGTGTCTCAGCAGAACGTTTTGTCGGGCGATCGTGTTCGGTTCAACTCGCTCGCCCTGGCGCTTGATGGTCTTGCGACGCGAGGGTTGCCGTTGAGTGAATTATCCGAGCATGCACGTCAACTGATTGACGAAGTGATGCAATCGGCAAGGAAATGCGCGGCAGATCAAACCGCAACGACTGCCCTCCGTGCCGCGTCTGTCAAATTGTTGGGGCGTGAATCCGCGGCGAAGAAGGCCGACTTTGAATTGATGCAGAGTTTGTTGGCCCCGAGGTCGGCTGCGATTTTGCAGGCTGCGGTTGTCTCAAGGTTGGCTCAATTCAGCGATAACATAGCTGCCGAGGTGTTGCTCTCAGGTTGGCAATCACACACTCCAAATCGGAGAAAACAAATCTTGGAGGTGCTGGTAAGTCGACAGGCCTGGGCGGAATCACTGCGCATTCGAGTGGAGGAAGGCAAAATTGGCTCGGGTGAATTTACGGCGGGGTTGCAGCGGCGGCTGATTGAGGAAAGTCACAGTCCCGAGCAGTGGCAGGCTCTTTTTGAAACGAAGGGGACAGAGGATCGAGGGGAGGTCCTGAAACGCTTTCAACCCGCGATTGGGCTGGATGCGAGTCCGTTACGCGGCCGTGCCTTGTTTCGAAAGCTATGCCTGAATTGTCACCAACTACAAAATGAGGGGCACGCGGTGGGCCCGCAGTTGGCGTCGATCACAAACAAATCGAAAGAAGCGTTGCTGGTGTCAATTCTTGATCCAAACGCGGCCGTTGATGCGCAATACTATAGCTACTCCGTACTCACTCAAGATGGCAGGACGCACCTCGGGAAATTGGAAACCGAGACCGCCAGCAGTATCACATTGCTGGCGGCTGAAGGAAAGCGGACAACCGTTTTGAGAGATCAGATTGAAATCTTGAAGTCCTCAAGAAAGTCATTGATGCCGGATGGGCTTGAGCAGGAGCTTCAATTGCAGGATATGGCTGACCTGATTCAGTATGTTCAGGAAGCTTTCCGCTGATGGTGGTGGCTGTGGTTGATCGTCGTCCGGTTTTACTGCCTTTAGCCGAAAAATAAATTAGCATTGCATTCGATGGCGAGGTTCAATGCGCGCTGTTCAACTTGGGACGTGGATTTCCAACCGTGTGTTTTAGGCCACTGATCGGTAGATGCATTCAATCCAACTGTACGATGTCAGTTTCCCAAGATGCGACGTAAAAAAGGCTGAGGTGTTCACTATCACGAATTCGCTTGAACAAAAAGTGGCGCACGGCCTGCGTGCGGTTTGCCAGCATGTGACGGATCAGGAAAAACTTCCGCAAACCGCTGAACTCCGTGAACTGACAAACGCGCTGGAGTTCTACCTGCCGGATGTGTTGCGTGAAGTCCACCCGTTTTGGAGAAACGAAAGTTTGGATGGTTTGTACCATGAGGTTGCAATCAAGACGGGGCCACGGCAAGTCGAATTCGCTGGGCGGTGTATCCTGATTTCTGATCAGACGGTCACGTCTTACCATATCGAACTACGGGGTGGTGCTGCAGGCGACGTGGTTGAATGGATCGACTGTTGCGTTGGCGAAACCACGAACGATGTGATGGTACGTGTGCCTTATGATGGGGGGAGTGGGTTAAATCAAATTCCGCCGCTGGGCGATCGTTTGGATTCAATCGAGTGGCGTTTCCGTGTTGGTTTTGGTTGCAGGTAGTTGAATTCAGCGAGACCTGCGCATGATTCGAGATTTGAGCGGATGGATACGCGATCTCCGCTATTTGCTGCGTTTCGATCGTCTGCCTGGGAGGCATGGTATTTAGGTTCTGCGTCCGTTTCATGAGGCTTTCTGAAACGGGGCAAGCCCCGGTATCGTGTCGGGATGGAATGTGAAGGATCCTCTTTCCGCATTCGGTTAGAAAATTGCCTCGGTAGCTATCAGCCTTTTGCTTCATTGGCGAATGCTCGCTAAAGTCAGAGGCTCTATGGCACAGGATTGGGTAATGTCCGTTCGCCACCGTTGCGATTCAAACCGTCAAGGCACTCCGTTTAATGCATCACCTTCGTTATTGGTTCAGGGGTTTTCCTGCGATTGCGTTCTTGTTTTTCTGCGGTTCCGGTACTCTCACGGCGGTGCGGGGAGCTGAGCGACCGAACATTGTTGTGATCATGGTCGATGATTTGGGCTATTCGGATGTGGGTTGCTACGGGGGTGAAATTGATACCCCAATTCTTGATTCGCTAGCCGCTAACGGATTGCGGTTTTCGCAGTTTTACAACACCGCAAAATGCCACTCCTCGCGAGTCTCTTTATTGACCGGACAATATTGCATAGCTGCGGGTGACAGCAGCATGAGCCATGGAGTGACTTCGGCAGAAGTACTCGCTGGAGCCGGCTACTTTACTGCGATGACGGGCAAGTGGCATTTAAAACAAGAGCCGACCGACTTTGGGTTCGGCCGATATTTTGGGCACCTCAGCGGAGCTTGCAACTTCTTCAAGGGTGACAACACATTCCGGCTGAATGGTCAGGCCTGGAGTGTTCCCGATCGAGGGTTCTATACGACGGTTGCCGACGTCGATTTTGCATTGGAGTTCTTGCAGGAAGCGCGAACGACGAAAAAGCCATGGTATTTGTATGTCGCGTTCAATGCGCCCCACGCGCCGCTGCATGCCCTGCCGGACGATTATGCAAAGTACAAGGGGAAATATGATCAGGGATGGGACGTGGCCCGTAAGTCACGCGTCGCCAAGCAAAAAGAACTCGGTATCCTTCCGCAATCGCTTCGGCCAAGCCCGCGTCCGGAACATATTCCAGCTTGGGAGGATCTCGAGCCATGGCGGCGAAAATATGAAGCAAATCGGATGACCACTTTGGCGGCGATGATTGATCGTGTTGACCAGGAAATTGGGCGATTGGTTGATGATCTAAGGACGCATGATGAGCTTGAGAACACAATGATTTTGTTTGTCTCCGATAATGGTGCTTGTCCCTATGACCGTAAAGCTCCACAACTCGATGTCGAACCGACCAACGGGGAAGTTGCCTTGCCCGATTCAACGGGGTGGGCGTGGGCCCGAAATACCCCGTTTCGTTACTACAAGCAAAATCAATTTGAAGGAGGTATCTCAACACCGGCGATCGTTCATTGGCCGGCTGGTTTGAAGACACGAGCTGGCAGCATCACGGACGAGCCTGCCCATTTAATTGATGTCATGCCGACCCTTGCCGCGATCACCGAGAGCGAAATTCCGGGAGAGTGGACAGGGCGAACATTACGTCCTGTCTCTGGAGTTGCCCTGACGCCCATTTTTGCAGGTGAGTCGCTTCACCGTGAAGAACCAATTCATTTGCTCTTTTCGCAGGACAGAGGATTGCGTGACGGTAATTGGAAGGCTGTCAGCTTTCGAAGCCAAGGCTGGGAACTCTACAACATGGCAGATGATCGCACTGAGTTGCGTGACTTGGCGGTGGACGAGCCGGAACGGCTTTCCAAAATGGTTGAAAATTGGACGCGAATTGCGCGAGACGTGCTGCACGCTCCCAAACGCTCCTACGCCACCGTTACAAGCACCGAAGTGGTCCATCATAATTCCCAGTGGACTAATTTCGAAACCAGATTGGGCGACAAGTTAAGGAAGGGTCGAGTCAGGCCAAGTGGTGCGATACGGGCTCGAAAAAACACCGAACTCACAATTTCAAATGGAGTTTTGAAACTTGTGTTTGCAGGGGAAGATCCTGGGATCGCGATGGACTTGCGACGTGACGCATTGTCGCGCGGACCCTATCAATTGCGCTTTGATTTAAAAGGTGGTCAGTCCGGGGGAGGCGAAGTTTTTTTTACGGATGACCCGAAAACAATCCTGCCGAAAGGGGGACGCGTGCCGTTTCAAGTCGCTGCGGATGGAGAGTGGCAGGAGGTTAACGTCGAATTAAAGACAGACCAAGTGATTCAACAATTGAGATTAGACGTCAGTGAAGGTGCGGGATCAGCGGAAATTCGAAGACTGCGCCTGCTGGATGATGCGGGGAATGTTCTGTTTCGTTGGCCACGCTGAAGGATGCTTCGTCCAGTAGGTAAGTAGGTAAGTCGGTAAGTAGGTAAGTGGTGGGTTTGGTCGGTTGCCGCAAAACTTACTTCAGCTCGGTTGACTGCAGTCGGATTCCATCTAAGTCGGGAGAGAAAAATGAGTGAATCAGATCGTGCGGGCGTTCCAGGTTGGTTTTGGTTGGTTGCTGGAATCGCTTTACTTTGGAATTTGATGGGGTGCGGGGTCTTGTTATCCGAGGTTTTCGCGAAGGAGGCGATGATGGAATCCTTTACGGAAGCTCAGAAAGAATGGTCTCGTTCAACGCCAACTTGGATTTACCTAGTTTTTGCCATCTCTGTTATCACCGGGATAGCCGGGGGCGTCAGTTTGCTGATGCGTAAAAGGCTGGCGATCCCACTGTTTGCGATCAGTTGTATCGCAGTAATCATTCAGATGACCTATACGATGCTGATTGATCGGGGCTTACAGGTCATGGGGCCGTCTGGTGCAGTAATGCCAGTCTTAGTGGTCATCTTATCGATCGTGTGGTTTCAATTCGCGCGGATTGGCAAGGTGAAGAAATGGCTCGTTTGAAGTTTCAGGGTTTGGGCGAGGCTTGATCTTCCGTCGATGAACCGCAACGCATCAATTATCCGCTCGTCCGATCGAAAGCACTGCGGTACGGATGTGTTCGCTTTGGCGTTCAGCCACTAAGTTGGATTGCAGCAACGGTTGATCGGCTGTTGTGCGTAGCTGGAGTGGGACAAGATGGGCCGCTTATTGGTATTATTGAGTCGATAAAGATGTGGCGATTGTTTTTCACTGTTGTCGTGATGGTTATTGCCGCGAGTTCATTCGCGGTTGCTGACAGTCGGCCCAATTTTCTTTTTCTGATTGCTGATGATTGGTCCTATCCCCACGCAGGAGTGCTGGGTGATGCGACGGTCAAGACACCGACATTCGATCGGGTTGCTGACGCGGGTGTGTTGTTCGAGCATGCCTTTGTTTGTGCACCCTCGTGTTCTCCTTCGCGTTCGGCGATTCTCTCGGGGCAGCATCATTGGCGATTGGACGGCGCCGCAAATCTGGGAGGGTCTTTGCAGGCAGATGTTCCCTTGATTACGGATTTGTTGCTCGAAAACGGATACTTGATTGGTAAGTCCGGAAAAGGAGTCTGGCCGTCGCAGCATGTCTACCGAGCCAAAAAGCCCCTGCCGGATGGGCATGAGCGTTTTCCAAAGTTTTTGGATCGACGAGCAACTGGACAGCCGTTTTTCTTTTGGTTCGGAGGGGAGGATCCGCACCGGCCCTATGACGAGGAGATTGGTGAGCGGGAGGGAATCGATCCCGCGGGAATTCAACTGCCCCCGGGGTTGCCGGATCATCCAATCGTGAGGAAGGATGTCAGCAACTACTACGGTGAGGTTCAGCGTTTCGATCGCGAATGCAAAGAAATGCTGAGGCAATTGGAGATTCGTGGTGAATTGAACAATACAGTTGTGATCATGACCTCTGACAACGGGATGCCGTTTCCCCGGTGTAAGGCAACGCTGTATGACATGGGCACGAGGGTTCCTCTGGCGATTTCGTGGCCAGGCGTGTTTCCGCGAAATCGACGGGTCGCTGATTTCGTTGGATTGCACGATTTGGCACCGACGATCTTAGATCTCGCGGGTGTCGGTGTGCCAGGATCAATGAGTTCAAAAAGTATCGTTGACATCCTCCGTTCCCGAGCGAGCGATCAGATTGATCCCAAACGTGATCACGTGTTGACGGGAATGGAGCGTCACGTTGAATGCAATCCGCAACGGGCACTACGCACTTCGCAATATCTGTTGATTAAGAACTTCTATCAAGGTGAGTGGCCGGTCGCGCCAAATTCAGATTACAACTACAACATCGATCCATCGCCCACGAAGACTTATATGCTTGCGAACCGCGATCTTCCTGGGATCAAGGGATTGTTTCAGCGAGCGTTTGAAATGCGTCCGATGATCGAACTCTATGATTTATCGATTGATCCACAGCAACTAAACAATGTGGCTGATGTTTCCGAGTATGCTTCCGTTCGGAGTGAAATGGAAACCCGACTTGTGACGGAATTGGCAAGAACGGATGATCCGAGGAAAAATCTTCCTGGAGAAATATTTGAGCGTTTTCGTAAGCGTGAGTCACGACGCCAATAAGCTTCGATCAGGGATTGTTTTGGGAGTCGGATAGAGTGTCTGGGCGAACCCAATTGTCGCTGTCGCTGTCGATGGTGATTGATTCCGTTTTGCTTCGGTTTGCCGCTTCTGCTGGTTGGAAGCTTTACAAACCTCGGTTGGGGAAGACTTGGTAAGTTAGGAGACGGCCGAGAATTGGACTAACGGCGTATTGGAAGCTTGGAATCTGGCGTCCGGGGCAGATGCAGGTTTTCTGATTCGTGAATTTTTGGTTGCCGCCGCGAGAGGCATTGTGATCGGCCAGTCTAGGCTTCAATGGTACCGGCGACGAAACAAAGGAGCTGCGTTGAACACGATGCACTCGTAGGGAGCACCGATGAGTCGAAGGGTGGAGGCCCTGCGCGCGTGTCGCCACAGGGGAATGGTTAGGGGGGATGCGAAATCCGATTTTTCGTCTCGGGCAATAAGTTTCGGGTACTAACACAGATTGAGAAAACAGACTGCGTTTTGGTGAAGGATGCTCTGGAGTGAAAAGTCGTATGAAAAGGAATCTCGCTCAGTTGCAGCGGTTGGTGGATATGCAGCAGCGAAGTTATCGTCTACTCAAGTGGATGGCCAATGCAGTCACAGAGGGTTTCGTAAACTTTGACACGGCACATGGTTACTCTGAATTGCCTGTGGCTGCGGAAGCTTGGATTCGCATTCATTATCAAAATATTCCGCCCAACGCCCGGCCGGCCAACGAGGAGCTTGCTCCGTTTTGTGATTTCTTTTCTACCTATCTGACAAATTCGTTTGAACTGGTTTCGAATCCCGGGCAACAGCGTTATTCACCAGATGCTCATTGTTTCTGTCCGATGTGTAGCTGGCTTGTGGATGCACCGAATCTGGTGACACGGAAGGTGCAGCCGAGCGACAAGCGACGCGCCGATACGATGCGGCGTAATGCTTGTTTGAAGCTTGCCATCGTCAATGAAATCGAGGTTGATGAGGGCGTTTTGAACGAAGTGCTTCAGGCTCGACTGGCCTTTGAAGATGCTAGTCTGGTGGCCTACGCGGATGATCTGATTCAGCGAGAGAAAGGGATCGCGAATGGGCCGGCGGTGTTGGCTCTTTGGCGTGGGTTTTCCTGGAATGAGACGGGATCACCCAAGCATGGATTCCGTCTGAAAGCGAGCTTGATCGTTGAGGCTGAAGAGCGCCTTTTCAATCTTCTGCAAGGTTCCGAGAGGGCATAATCGTCATTCAAGGGGAGTGTTCGTCGATTGTTTGTTCTCACTCTTACAGCCGGAATGGACTCTGAATCGCAAGGGAAATGCCATACAGAAATGTGGTAAGGCAGCGAGTCCGTTGAGAGATTTACAAACGTCATCCCTAACCATTCTTTGACGAGGCAATCGGTTCGGCAGGTGCATTTTCCGGGATCGTAAGTTAAGGTACTCGGCGGGATCAACACTTCAACGCGGAGATCGCGGGTGCCACCGAGGTCGGGTTCGATTGCTGGGTGAACAATTCGGAGTGATCGTGTTCTCTGCAAGTTTGTGGTTTCATCTGAAATGCTGGCTTCGCTGTCGCGAAAGATCGGCGGTAAGGATGGATACCGCCTGATTGTCAGCATCGCCCGGGACTCGTCATTACAGTCGGTGTCGTGATCGGGCGCCGCTTTGCCGGACACTGATTGAGAATGCGAGCGGATTCGAATGAGTGGTTCGCAAATAATACCGCCAACGGTCGAACATTTTTTCCAGGCGACACGAATCTTGAATGCGGCTTAGGGGTTACGGAGACTTTCGATGAGATTACTCGCTTTCTTTGTTCTGTTCTTATCTGCGGCAGTTGTTGCTGGAGAGTCACCCATGAAAGTTGGATCTGGTAGCTACCGTTCGACACCGCCAAACGGGTGCGCACCTTTGCCAACAAAGATTTATCGGACCAAGGATCTGGCCGGTCCGGTGGTCACGAATCAATGGTGGAGCTCGCTTGTTTGGCAAGAGTTTTCGCAAAACATGTTCGCGCATCCGGCTTTTGTTCGCTGTGATGCAGATGGTCTGGTCGTTGGTTATCCAGGAGCACGGGTTCACGGAAATCAGGCGGGGATTTTTGGAACCGCAGATTTAGTGAAGGGAGATTTGAAAGTTGGGCACTCTGGTATACGGGAATTCCCCCAAGCAGACTGTGCCGCCTATTCGGACTGGTTTGTCACGGCCGTCATGCAGACCGATGTTGGAGCGTTGACGACCAGTTTTGGGCACGGAAGTCCTTTTGTATATGGATTAGTCACCGGTGGAGACCCTCAGCTTACCTTTGGGACGGTTCCGCAGGTTTGGAGTGGAGATGAAGGTGCGGCGGTGATTGGTTTGACAGTCAACGGGCACCACTACGGCTTGTTTGGTTCATCGGGATCAAATTGGGAGGGCATGGGGACGACTGACCTGACAAATGTTGGCCGCACCGGGGATCACTTCACGATCGCAGTCTTGCCCGATTCGAC
The DNA here is from genome assembly GCA_029213145.1 of Rubripirellula sp. Taxonomy (GTDB): domain Bacteria; phylum Planctomycetota; class Planctomycetia; order Pirellulales; family Pirellulaceae; genus Rubripirellula. Next base: position 32,914 of record JARGNK010000066.1, read on the forward strand.
TCTTGAAACCCTTCAATTGTTTTCAAAGTACGCCCACTCACATGTCACCGACACGCGAGTCGAATACGAGGTAAGAGGGGGTGAGGTGATTGCTGACTATCGATTTATTTGTACGCCGCGTGAAGGAGTGGAAACCGACACCCTGTTTGCGCTCTATCCTCACCAATGGAAATATTCCACAACGAAATTGAATGGTCTAACCTTCGGTTCAGTTCGCGGAGTCATGAAAGTTGGTGCCGGTAATGGATTTGAAACTTCGGTCCCGATACAAGGAGTGCTTCCGATGCTGCCCAACGGTGGCATCGCGGATCGTTCCCTCATGACCAAGCTGTTGCAGACGGAGGCAGCGAAAGCAAAACCGGACTTCGCTGATACTTATTGGGAGGGAAAGTATCTCGGTACGTTGGCATCACTCAGTGGCATTGCGGAAGTGGCAAACGCTGATGAGCAGCAGGCGGCGTTTGTTGCGGAGATCAAACGGCGACTCGAGAGTTGGTTGACGGCGACGGCCAAGGAGGGGGATCCTGTCTTTTATTACGACGCGAATTGGGGCACGCTGGTTGGCAGTCCGCCCAGTTACGGAAGTGATCGGAACCTGAATGACCACCATTGTCATTATGGATACTTCATTCGAGCAGCCGCCGAAGTTGCACGCCTTGATCCCGATTGGGCCAAGCAATGGGGGCCGATGGTGAATCTGTTGATTCGTGATATCGCGTCCCCAGATCGCAGCGATTCGCTTTTTCCCTTCCTAAGATGTTTTGATAAATACGCGGGTCACTCTTGGGCGTCAGGCGACGCGAATTTTGCCGATGGGAACAATCAAGAATCCTCCTCAGAGTCGCTCAATGCCTGGTACGGTTTGATCTTGTGGGGCGAGGCAACGGGTGATCGACAGTTGCGTGATCTAGGTTTGAGCCTGTTCAACATCGAACGGACTGCCGTCGAAGAATATTGGTTCGACGTTTCAGAAACGAATTTTCCCAATGACCACCCGAATGTAGCGCTTGGCATGGTTTGGGGAGGGAAGGGAGCATTTGCGACTTGGTTCTCCGCTGAGATTGACTGTATCCACGGGATCAATTGGTTGCCCTTCACACCAGCATCGGTCTACATGGGGCGACACCCCGGCTATGTGAAGAAAAATTTCGAACGCATTGTCGAGAAACGCACCGGTGGTGATGACTTCAACGTCGGTTGGGGTGACCTCGTCGTCATGTTCGGCGCATTGAATGATCCGGCATTGGCCCGGCGGCATCTCGCGGCAAACCCGGACTGTAAAATTGAAGCGGGCAATTCACGAGCGTTCATGGAGCACTGGACCGGGGTCCTCGGTGAATATGGGCAGATCGACGCTGATACGACCTCATCGCATCCTTTTACTAATGTGTTTTTGAAGGAGGGAAGAAAAACCTACGCGGCGTATAACTTTGGGAGGAGTGCTCTGAACATAGAGTTCTCGGATGGGCACGTTTTGCAGGCCGCACCGCAATCGATGACAGTTGGGAGCCAGGATTTGCGAAGCGAGGAATAGGCATCATTCATCTGATCAAGTCGAAGCGTGTTCTGGTAAGTTCCGGACCCAAGTGTCCGTCATGTTAGAGCTAAGGTGCTGCCAATCTTTGTGGCTTGCGCGTCCAAGCGTATCGGTTTTACACCTGCTTTCCCAACTCGTTGAAAGGCGGTGGACGTGAAAGGCGGTTTTGGAAAATACTGCGGAATCGGTCCGTTCTCCCGCACGCGAGTTTAGATGAACCCGTCTCAATCGATGAACAGAATGCAAACGCAGTGTTGGTCAATCGATTGCTCGGTGTCGCCTCAGTTAGATGGACCGACGTTGCCGGTTTTTGCCTGAGCTCAAATAGGGTTCAATTTTAAAGAGAATTTGAGAACCATAACTGCTGCGACTCAGAAGAACGAACCACACCGGGAAATGTGTATCATGATCTGGATGAGATGTCTTTTGCTTTGTCTGATGTCTGAGTGCGTAGCATTCGCGAAAGAACCAGCCGACACCAACTACGACGAAGTGAACGTTCCTGCCTATGAGCTTCCCAATGCACTGATTGATAATGCTGGGAATGCGGTGGATGTGGATGCCTGGCTCTCGACCCGACGCGCGGAAGTGCAGCAACTATTTGAGGATGCAATCTACGGCAAAACACCAAGGCGAAAGCTGTCGGTACGCTACGAATTAATCGAGAGTAACCCGACGGCGCTCGGGGGGCGGGCAACGCGAAAACAAGTTGCGGCTTTCTTTGGGAGAGATGAGTATCGGATTGACATTTTGTTGTATATCCCGAATCAAGTTGCCAACCCAGTTGCAGGGTTCGTCGGCTTAAATTTTGGTGGTAATCACACGGTTTGTTCGGATCCAGAAATCCTCCTTCTGAACGGTCAAGAGAAGGACCGAAACGCAAAATCAAGTCGCTGGCAAGTTGAATTGTTGATTGATCGAGGATTCGCAATCGCAACGGTCCATCGTGACCAAATTGATCCCGACAATTACCGCAATGATTTTTCAGACGGTATTCATCCACTGTTTTATCTGGAAGGACAGACGAAACCGAGAACGACCGAATGGGGTGCGATCGGCGCGTGGGCTTGGGGGTTGTCACGTGTTCTTGATTATTTGGAAACAGATGACCAGATCGATGCTTCGCGGATCGCGGTCATCGGGCATTCACGGCTTGGAAAAGCTGCACTTTGGGCTGGGGCGCAAGATACGCGATTTGCAATGGTGGTCAGTAATGATTCAGGGTGCGGTGGGGCTGCACTCTACCGGCGTTGCTACGGGGAACGGATTCATCACATGATCAAACCGGTTGGCTATTGGTTTTGCGCAAACCATCAACAATATCAACTTAAAGAACAGGAACTGCCGGTGGATCAGCACATGCTCATGTCGCTTGTGGCGCCGCGTCCGCTTTATGTTGCCAGCGCCACCGCCGATCGTTGGGCCGATCCGAAGGGTGAGTTCTTAGCGGCGAAGAATGCAGCTTCTGTTTACGGTCTCTTTGAGAAACCAAGCTTGGGTGAGCATAAGATGCCGCGCGCGAATCATCCGATTCATACAACGGTTGGCTATCACCTTCGTGAGGGCGAGCATGATGTAACGGAATACGATTGGAGGCAATACTTGAATTTTGCAGATAAATTCTTGCGGAGTGAATAGGCTGCTCCCGCCGAACACGCGTGGCGAGTCGGGCTGCCAGAATACGAGAGCGTAGAAGGAGTGAGTTTCTCGCGATTCGAAGAAATCTCAACCTGTGGATTTGCTCAGTGCCTGCGGAAAGGAGTTTATCGGTCTATATCCGAGCAGCTGCTGTGTGTGATGGGAAGCTGGTTGGGTGGATCAAATGATTGCAGTAGGACGCAGTCTCATTGGGATGTGCCGCCGGCTGACTGTTCTTTTTTGTGCCTGTTCGTCCACCGCTGCTGAAAGGGCTGAAGTCATCTCGTTTGAGTTGTGCAGGATCGCTGTGGGCGTGGAATGCGACGCTCGCTTGATGTCGCTACCTTTCCGAATTCACTATCTGGCGCGGTTCGGATACAATGTCGATCATGTGCACTTCAACCCGTAATTTAACTCTCGTTCACTGCTTGCTTGCCGCTTGTCTTTATATTGCCCCGACGCAGGAGGTAATCGCGGGCGATGCATTCCAGTGTGTTTGGACGAATGACCGCAGTGAGATTGACGGTGTCGGTGGTGAGCCTGCGTGGCAAACCGCTGAGTTG
>JARGNK010000067.1:0-24857 GCA_029213145.1 Rubripirellula sp.
GAGAATGTGAGTCAGTAGTTCGGTTTTTGGGTGAACTGCCATGCCGGTCAGGTCGGGGCCCACTTTGTTTCCTTCACCCTGATGCATGTGGCAGTTCGCGCAGTTTTTCGTGAAGACGGCTTTGCCGCGCGTTGCATCGCCAGTTTGCTCGGTTACGGTCATCAGCGAGGCTAGGACTTTCTGACGGTCGGGGTTTGGCAAACCACCGGACCGCGACAAAATCTCGCGAGCCTCACGCTGAATCTCGCGGTTTGGGTGAGCCAGAAGTGCCTGCTGTTGGTCCAAGGCGAGATCTTGCGGCATGACTTTGCGGGCCGTCATGGCGGCAAGCAAATCCCGGGTCGTTTCCGGCCGCGCCAGCATCACACGCAGCGTTTTTTGTTGAACGGTGGGAGTGAATCGGGGCATCGCCTGCAACAGGGCGTCACCGATCCCAGGAGCTCGGCTGCCTTGCAAAGCATCAAGAAACCCCAGTGAAGTTGATTGTGGCATCCTAGGTGAAATGGCGGAAAGCAGGTCGGTGGCGATGTCGAGATCCCGATCCATTAATCCAATCAGTTCAGAGGCGGCTTGCACGCGGTCGTTTCCGGAGGCCTCCTCATCCGCGGCAATCTGTAAGAGCGACTTGGCGATCATCTTGGCATTGTTCGTCAGCTTTTGACTGCCCCAGGCCTGTGCCAATCGAATCAATTGCCCCTTCGCACCAGGTGACAATACGTCAAACAATGCCAGGATTTTGTCGTCGGCAACGGCAGTCAATTTTTTGTTACTGTCCTTCGGCCAACCGTCTGACCAACCTCGCACGATTGTATCTCGAAGCTGTGGGTCGGCAGCGATCAATGCTCCCATCACCTTACCAACCGATTCGGAATCCTCATTCCTGGCCATTTGTTCGGCAACGATCTTGGTTCGTTCGATCAGGGCGGCGGTCACTCGATCGCTGCCGGCGGCCAATCGCAGAAAGTCGGAATCGTTGGTCGCCGCTGCAGCGGTTGCCGCATCTAGCATCCAACGATCGTTTTGATTCGTTCCCTTGGTCAACGCCGACAACGCGGTTGATGCAGCTTTGTCGTCGGCGGGCATTTCGGCTAAGGCGAGCAAGGTCGCCAAGCGAATCTGTGGGTCTTTCGCTTTTGAAACTCCAGATTGCAACAATGCGTCGCGACCTGATGTGGTCCGCGGCATCATCGTCACCGCCGCACGAACGACCGCATTGGATGGGTGTTTCAAGGCTGCAGCAAGCGGTTGGAGCGATTTGGCGTTATCCGTAAACACTCCCAATCCATGGAGGGTCCATAGTGCATGCAAAGCCCCTGCATCGAGGCCGATCTCGTCTAGTTCGTGTCGTTTCGTTAGGGCGAGCAGTTTTACCGCGACCGATGGGTCGCCACGTTCCACAAGCAGACGTTGGGCATGCAAACGCCAAAACATATTGTCCGATGTCAGTGCCGAAACGAGATCCGTGGTGGAATTCGTGAGTGGCTTTTGTTCTGCATTCGGTTCACCGTAGACGACGCGATAAACCCGACCATGTTTTTTGTCACGCAGGTCGGTAACGTATGCATTGCCGGGGCCGTTTTTAAATCCTGCGGGTGTCGGGTTGTGCTGGACAATGTAGTTGTACCAATCAACCACCCAGACATTTCCGTCTGGTCCGACCTCGGCCATAATTGGTGCTGCCCATTCATCATCACTGGCAAGAAGATTCGCCGGGCTGGTTGATGTAAAGCCGGCGCCTTTGCCCTTCAGCACGAAGGTGCCGACGAGGTGTCCGGTCGGGCCAGCGACAAAGGCCGCACGGTTCCAGTACTCCTGCGGATATTGGCGGGCCGTATAGATCGCGTGACCAGCCGCCGCGGTATAACCGCCGTGGTGGTCAACCTGCCGTACCTTGTTGGTGATGGGTGCAAATTCATGGGTATCAGCGATGCCGGACAATACGCTGGATGTCCAGCCACGCACACGCTCGTAATGCCGATTGGCGATGGGCATGAATTCGCTTGGGTTACGGTTTGCGGTTGACCCAAACAGTAAACCCTCCTCGCTCAGCCCAACGCCCCATGAATTGTTGTTGGTGTTTCGGAGGAATTCAAAATCGGTAACGGCTAATTGATCACCCTGCATCGCGACTTGGAAGCGGTAAAAACCGGTTCGGAACGATCGTTCCTTCCCGGCGATTTGTCCTTTGAATCCGGCATAACCGACCATTCCGTAGATCCAATTGTCGTGACCGTATCGCAAATTACTTGGCCCCGCATGGGTGTCGCCTGTGCTCCATCCACTGAAAAGTACTTGACGCACATCGGCGATGTCATCTCCGTCGGTATCTTTCAGGAATAGCGTGTCCGGTGCTTGGTGGACAATCAAACCACCATGCGAAACGAGGATGCTGGTTGGGATGCTAAGGTCTTCGGCAAAGATCGTGAATTTATCGGCTTGTTGATCTCCGTCGGTATCTTCGCAGATGCGAATTCGATCACGACCTTTACCTTGCGGTTGTCGTTCGTTGGGATAGTCGTAGGTTTCCGAAACGAATAGACGTCCGCGACTATCCCAAGTCATTGCGATTGGTTTTCCGCCAATCTCTGGCTCCGAAGCGAAGAGTTGCAGCTTGAATCCTTCGGGTACGACATAATGCTTGAGCGACTCTGCTGGTTCGAGCGGTTTCTGCATCATGTTTTTGGGGTCTTCCTGCTGACCCCATTGTTTACTCACGACATAGTTGGGAATCTTCGGACCAACATCGACGTATTCAAAGGGAGCAACATCGGTTCGCGGGGTGGTCATTTTGACGTTGGCCAGTAGTTCGCTCTTTACACCTGCAAACTCATCAACTTTCCCTGGGTCATCACCACAGGCCCAGCGGATGCCTCGCTCAACCAGATTGTGGAAGCCAGGGTTCGTAAACGTGCGTGAATCGTGGCCCCAAGCGGTATAGAACACCCGCCCTTTTCCCTGAGAGCGGATCCAGGTCCAAGGTTCCCGCTGGTCTCCTTCTTGACGGTATTCCAAGACTGTGCGTCCCGCCTCGTTGTGCAGGGTGTGCACGTACGTTTCGTCCCAGCTTTCGAAACTCTTGTAGCCGTCAAGGATCGGATGCGAGGTTCCTTGGTCGGTTGGCGACACCGAGAAGGTTCCAGTTCCGTGACGCTGGAACTGTGCCCCGATTAAAGCAACGATTTCCGCATGATTGCGAAAGCAGAATGAAGCGCAATGTAAGGGAATGAATCCTCCACCTTGGTCGACATACTCGAGCAACGCGGCAGCTTGCTCATCACTGATTCGATCGATGTTGGCATAGACAATTAAGCCGTCTAGCTGCTTCAGTCGGCTTGGATTCAAGGTGCCCGCAAGATCGTCGGTGTACTGAATCTCAATCCCGCGGTCGGCGAGCACGGGGAGCAATTCCGCAGCCCGGCGGGATGGCTGGTGGTGACCGTTGTCACCTAGGAACACTAGTTTCAAAGGTGAATTTTCAGCAGCGTGACCGATGGCACTCAGGCACAGCAAGATCGCAGGAGCAACTACGTGAAGGGGGTGTAAACGAATCAAGACTCTCTCCACAAAACCGTTATCGGAAGGTAGGTGCGTTTTCACTGCGCAATGAAAGTTTAACTGCGCAATGAAAGTTTCGTTGCTGGACACTTGAGTCGCGTAATCAACGCTGCCCCAAATTATACGCGGGATCGCTGCCTTGAAAGCAGGTATTTCACCCCTCTTTTTTGCGACCGAACGCAAAGCAAAGAGAAAACGGATGAACATGCAACGGGGCGGAGAATACTCTCCGCAAGGATATGCATTTTCAGCCCGCCAACCTCCGTGGTGCCAGCGTTCCTCGCAGTTGCCACTTTCCAGTGACCTTGGATCAACAATCAGGGCCGGGCGGGCAACGGCAGGGTGAGCTAGGTGAGGGTAAATTCAGGCAAGTGGACAATCTGGCCACCCTTGGAAGCTGATTCGTGAGCGCAAATTCCAACGCAGGTCCAGTTCGCACTGGTCACGGCGTTAGGTGATGGATCCCGATCTTCCAACAATGCGTTGGTGAATTCATTTACGAGGTGGGGGTGTGATCCGCCATGTCCGCCGCCTTGGATGAAAGACAGGTGCTCGGAATCATGAATTTGTTGCGGCAATGTGAATTTGCGAATCTCTTCCGGCAACAGATGGGCATAATCAGGAACCTCAATTCTCTCAGGAATTTCGTGTTCGGGCTTTTTGGCGGTGTGGAGCACGTGGGGCTCGTTCTCAATCAAAGTCCACTCAAAGCTTTGCTTGGTTCCATAGACGTCAAAGCTTTCTCGGTACTGGCGAGCGACATCGTAGAGGAAACGCCAGATATGAGCTGTCAGGTCACTATCTTTGATTTTGATATGGCAGGTCTCAACAGCGAACTGGTTTCCCGATTTCTTGGCGATGTCTTCCCGCACAGTTCCCGAGCCAAAACAGCTGACGTATTCAGCTAATCCATTGACCAAGCCAAGGCAGGGGCTCACCACGTGCGTTGCGTAATGCATGGGTATCATTCGCTCCCAGTATTCCTGCCAGCCAACCATGTCTTGGGGGTGATCCGCAGCGAGGTGTTGGATTTTGCCAAGGTCACCTCTCTCGTAAAGCTCTTTGATGAATAGATACTCACGGCTGTAGACGACTGTTTCCGCCATCATGTACTTCAAGCCGGTCTGCTTCACTTTTTCCACAATCTGGCGGCACTCATCCACTGTGGTCGCCATTGGCACCGTGCACATGACATGTTTGCCGGCATCCAACGCCTTGAGCGACATCCAGGCGTGGTCGGGGATCGGGCTATTGATATGAACAAAATCGATGTCGTCGTCTTGCAGCACTTCGTCGTAATTTAGGTAGCGACGTTCGATCCCAAATTGATCTCCTGCTTTATTGAGCTCGACTTCATTACGGCGGCAAATGGCCAGCACATTCGTATTGGGATGAGCTTGGTAAATCGGAATGAATTCAGCACCGAAACCGAGTCCGATCATTGCCACATTGACGGTTTTATTCATTGAGAGCTCCGGTCGTGCATACCAAGGGTGAAACGAAATGCATGGTTCCCACATTATTGTGATGTTCCGCTGGCGGCGTCTATCACGTAGAGGGTTTCGAGCAAGGCCGATTGGAAGAAAGTGTGTCGGTGGATCGCGAGTGAGCGAGCTTTTCGGTCGCTTTGACGAGTAAAACTCTGCGAAGGATGGGAGGGACTTAAGGGGATTTGAATTCGCTGGCGAACGGATACCCGCGCTGGTGGATACCCGTGCTGGTTTTACTGCTTGGGTTACTTGCGGGGCTGCTTCCGTTTCCGAGCTTGGTTCTGATTCGGTTGTTTATGTTGATTCGCGACCAGCTCGGTGGCAGCTCCACGATCTCCCTGGGATTCCATCCAGCGGTACAGCTGTTGTTTTAGTTGTTTGATGGTTTGCTGGTGAGCCGATGAATCGGCCAAGTTGTTCATTTCCAGTGGGTCGGCGATCACATCATAAAATTCAATGGCAGGACGATTCTGATAACGCTGGACAACTTGCTTAGCCTTGAGGTCACCAGTCTCAGCGGCTCTAACAATCGACTGAAACTCTCGGCTCTTAGTGCAGGCGTTTGTGAATGGCTCGCTGTTGTTTAGGTTCAGAATTAACTTGTGGTTTCGGCTTCGTATTGAACGGATGGGATAGGAGTCGTTTCCGTTGATGATTCCGCGAGTTGTCATCACGCCATAAACAAACTCCTTGTGCTCTTGTGCGTTGCCACGCAGCACCTCAACCATACTTTTTCCGTCAAGTTCGGCAGGCAGTTTCCCGCCGGCGAGTTCAACAAAGGTTGGTGTTACATCGACGTATTCCACCATCGCGTCAGATACTGAACCGGGCTCAATTTGTCCTGGCCATCGCACGATCATCGCGGATTGCAGGCCGTTGTCGTAGCAAGTCCATTTGGCGAATGGAAATGAGTTGCCTTGTTCGGACACAACCATGACCAACGTGTCCTGGGCCAGTTCATGCTTGTCAAGAAGTTCAAGTAGTTGTCCAACCTGTCTGTCATAAAATGTTATTTCTGCGAGGTAGCGGCTGAATGCATCACGCACCTCAGGTGTGTCGGCCAAATAAGGCGGGAGCTTCACGTCTTGGGGCGGATAACGCGATGCATCGCCTTTATTCCAGGGCGAATGGGGTTCGTTGCTACACGCGAAAAGACAAAATGGCGTCTTCGATTTCGAGCATTCCGCCATCAATTCATCGATCGCCCGCATGTCAGGATTTTTGTTGGCAACGGAATATTCGAAGGGGAAAAGATTCCGTGGACCAATGTGGGTCTTGCCAGATAATGCGACTCGGTATCCGAGTGGTTTTAGGTAGTGAGTGATGTTGTTGACGTGCCCGTAGGTACTGGTGTGGTTTGGGTAGGCCCCCGTCTTTACCGGATATTGGCCGGTATAGATGTTGTGTCGGGTTGGTGAGCACATCGGTGCCGTTTGAAAGCAGTGAGTCATCCGCACGCCTTCACCTGCCAAGCCGTCAATGTTAGGCGTGTGGGCCTGCCCTCCGTAACAGCCGATATCGCGAAAGGTGCAATCATCCGCAATGACGAACAGTAGATTCGGCTTATTCGCTGCTTGCGCAAAGCTGGCGAGTAGCAAGAAGGCAACGAAAGCTTGGCAGATTATCGAACGCATAGCGGAGCCTAGGTTTTGGCCGAGTGGGAAGCGTGGCGCCCAGCGGCAGGGTGACGTCGTAAGGCAACAGTTTACGTGAGACAAGCAGGGTGTGTGCGCTAAGTAGCCGGGAAACGCAGCACAGAATTATGCTTTCCCGTGAAAATAAGCGTGCTCAACGAAAAAACTCCAGCTGCGATTCGTTCGAGAGTGCGATACAGCGTCTGTTTGCAACAAGCGACCTCGTCTGTTCGCAACAAGCGACCTCGTCGCGGCAAAACGTTGATCGCCCGTCATGCCCACTCCAGTATCACGCTCCTCTGCAAGAACAAGTCTTCGAAAGCGACCACTCCCGTCAGAAGACGAGCGATTCTGTGGGAGTTGAGCTCTGTGGGAGATCAGCGACTGTTGCTCGGCGTCATTCGCGCGCGCTGATCGCGCGGTTAAGCGAGTACTGCTCTGGGATAAGAACCAAGAATATCTAATCGCTGGGCTGAGGCGGTTAGGTCATCGATGGCAGTTTGGACGAGCGGGTCATCTCGGTGTCCGCTTAATTCGATGAAGAACAGGTACTCGTTTTTCGTCTCCGGTGCGGGGAAAGATTCGATCCAAGTTAAATTGAGTCCGGATTGCTTGAAGATCGTCATCGCGTCAGCCAGGGCACCGGGGCAATGGCTGACTTGAAACAACAGGGCTGTTTTGTCGTCTTCTGTCGGCGAAGGTCTTTCTCTTCCCAGCACGGCAAAACGCGTCACATTGTTCGGATTGTCTTCGATATTCTGGTCGATCACATCGAGGTTATACGCACGACCCGCTTCGATACTGGCGACGGCTGCTACACCAGATTTTTCGGAGGCGAGTTTTGCGGCTGCTGCTGTGCTGCTGTTTTCGACAACCTTGGCCTGAGGTAATTGACTGGCCAGCCAGTCTCGGCACTGCGAGAGCGCTTGCGGTTTACTGTGGACCTCGGTGATCTTTTCACGGGGTGTTTTGGCCAGCAAGTTGTGATGGATCGGTAGCAGAACTTCACCACAGATCTCCATGTCCTGTCGGATAAACATCCCGAGCGTATCGACGACACGTCCATCGGTGCTGTTTTCGATTGGAACCAGACCCGCGACCATGTCGCCCCGAGCCACCGCATCAAACACGGCTGGAATTGATCCGACCGGTGTCAGCGAGACCGCCTCGCCGAAGTATTTTGTTGCGGCGAGATGGCTGTAGCTGTATTTGGGGCCCAGGAATGCCACTCGCATCGCTTGGACGGATTCCAGGCAGGCTCCTGACAGGCATTGGAGAAGCTGGGTTTGTGCTTGCCGGCTCAGTGCATCACAGGGCGGGCGTGACTGGACGACTTTCTTGATCTCTGCCGCAGCTGCCGCGACTCGGCCTATTGAGCCTTGTTCGAGGCCGCCGGTGAGCTGTTCGACCAAATGCTGTCGAGTCTCTGCGAGCTGAAGGATCTGGAGATCGATTGAATCGATGGAGCGTTGCAGATTTGTATCAGTCATACCGAGACTCGATCGTGGGGGATGGATTTTCGCGATGTTCGATCGGGCCGCTGGCGTCTGTCAAATTGACAACCTTCGGCAAACTCGAATTTCGGACGCCAAAACGTCCCTGCCATTTTTGTCTCGATCGCGGGCGGCAAGCGTGATTTGACGGCAAATAGCGGCTTTTTGCGAGGGTGTGGGGAGGATTTTAAACGATTCCCTGAATAATCCGGATCGACTGGCACAGGCTTTGCGATTTGTGACAATTCGCTTGGCGGGTGTCGAAAACGACAAATGCCGAAACAGCACGACTCCCGATTTTCAAAATTTAACGTGATTTTGAATTAACAGGATTAGAGAAACACGACTGATTACCCTCCCCCGCTTCGGGCAGGTTTCGCTGCAAGCGTTCATCAGTCGTTGACCATAGCTAAACGAAATCGAACATTTGCGCAGGAGAAAAACAAATGGCTCAAGGTGAAAAGATTATCGGTATCGACCTCGGTACGACCAACAGTGTGGTTGCCGTGATGGAGGGTAGTGAGCCCAAAGTCATCCCCAACCCCGAGGGAAACCGACTGACCCCGAGCGTCGTTGCCTTTACCGACAAAAACGATGTGATTGTTGGTGAACCAGCTCGTCGTCAAGCAGTGACGAATCCCAACCGCACCGTTTACTCGGCAAAGCGATTCATGGGACGACGGCACCACGAAGTCGAATCTGAGGAGAAAATGGTCCCTTACGGTGTCGTTGGGGCGGCCGATGAGTATGTCAAGATCGAGGTAGGAGATCACCAGCATACGCCTCAAGAGATCTCCGCGAAGGTACTCCGTAAGCTAAAGGAATCGGCGGAGTCCTACTTGGGACATAAGGTCAATAAAGCCGTGATTACGGTCCCTGCTTATTTCAATGACGCGCAACGTCAGGCGACCAAGGATGCTGGTCAGATTGCCGGCTTGGAAGTTGCTCGAATTATCAACGAGCCGACTGCCGCTGCTTTGGCTTACGGCTTGGATAAAAAGAAGGACGAGAAAATCATCGTGTTTGACCTTGGTGGTGGAACCTTTGATGTTTCAGTCCTGGAGGTTGCTGACAGTGGCGACGAGGAGCAAGAGAGCCGCGTCTTCCAGGTGATCAGCACGATGGGTGACACGCACCTCGGCGGTGATGACTTTGATGAAGCTCTGATCAATCATGTTGCAGACGAATTCAAAAAAGAAAACGCGATCGATCTCCGCGAAGATCCGATGGCGTTACAGCGTCTGCAGGAAGCTTGTGAAAAAGCAAAGAAGGAACTGAGCACCCTGCCAGAGACGGATATCAACCTGCCGTTCATCACGGTTTCGGACAATGTTCCCAAGCACCTGACGATGAAAATCACGCGAAGTGCGTTCGAAACCATGATCGATGACCTCGTTGAGCGTTGTCGTGGCCCGGTTCTCAAGGCACTCGAAGACGCCGGGATGAGCCCTAGCGATATTGATGAGATTGTCCTGGTTGGTGGTAGTACTCGAGTTCCGAAAGTCCGCGAGCTGGTCAAATCGATTTTTGGCAAAGAGCCACATCAGGGCGTCAATCCTGATGAGGTGGTTGCTGTCGGTGCTGCGATTCAAGGAAGCGTGCTATCGGGAGACCGTACCGACGTGCTGCTGCTGGACGTTTCACCCCTGACTTTGGGGATCGAAACCGAAGGTGGCGTGATGACCGCGTTGGTGGAGCGGAACACGACGATTCCCGTCGAGAAGAAAAACGTTTTCAGCACGGCTGCCGATGGTCAAACCGCGGTCACAGTACGCGTCTTTCAAGGTGAACGAAAAATGGCCACCAGCAACCGGTTGCTCGGTGAGTTCAATCTCGAAGGGATTCCGCCGCAGCCGCGAGGCGTACCACAAATCGAGGTCAAATTTGACATCGACCAGAACGGTATCGTGTCAGTCTCGGCGAAAGAATTGAAAACCGGGAAAGAAGCTTCAGTGACTATTAAAGAAGCAGGTGCACTCAGCGAAAGCGACATCGAGCAGATGCGTAAGGATGCCGAGGCGCACGCGGATGAGGACAAAAAACAGTTTGAATTGGTCGAAGCGAAAAACCGTGCTAGCCAACAGGTTTATCAGCTTGAAAAGCAAATGACCGAACATGCAGATAAGCTCTCCGAAGCCGACACCGAGCCAATGAATAAGGCAATCGAGAAGGTGAAAACGGCCGCGGAAGGGGATGATACTGCTGCGATCAAGCAGGCCTCGGACGAACTCGATGCGGCGGCTACTGCGTTCAGTAAGGTGCTGTACGAGAAATCGGAAGCAGCAGGCGAAGGTGGCGAGGCACCGGCGGGCGCTGATGCAGCTGCTGCGGCTGACGCCGATGATGACGCGATCGACGCCGACTTCGAAGTGAAAGACTAACGCAGTCATTTCTTACGCGAGTAGAAAAGGCGGGTGATCATTCACCCGCCTTTTTTTATGCCCGGGGTGATCGCATGGCCCAGGAGTTGCATCGCCTAGTTGTTGAAGGAGAACACTGCCATGACTTTTCGATTTGACCGTTTAACGACCAAAGCTCAATCACTGGTTGCCGAGGCGCAAGCCCGCGCTGCTTCCGCGGGGAATCCCGAGATAAGCCCACTCCATTTGCTTGCAGCGATGCTTGATGAATCAGATGGAATCACGCTGCCGCTACTCGACAAAATGGGGGTTGATTCCGCGAAACTGAGTGAGTTGGTGGCGAGCGAGATTTCACGTTTGCCAGCTGTTTCCGGTGGTCGTCAGCCGGGAATTTCAGCTGAGCTGCAACAAGCTTTTGATGCTGCTGCGGCTTCTGCTGAAGCGTTGAAAGACGAGTACGTGAGCACCGAGCACTTATTGCTTGGTCTAACACGGGCCGAAAACAAGGCGAATAACCTGTTAAAGGTTTTAGGCGTTCAGGAAGACGACGTCTTGAAGGCGATGAGTGAAGTTCGCGGGTCCGCCCGCGTGACTGATCAGAACGCCGAGGATACCTATCAGGCACTCGAAAAGTTCGGGATCGATCTGACGAAGTTGGCAGCAGAGGGAAAGCTCGATCCGGTGATCGGCCGCGACAATGAAATCCGCCGAGTCGTTCAGGTGCTTTCTCGACGGACAAAGAATAACCCCGTGCTAATCGGGCAGCCAGGCGTCGGCAAGACTGCAATTGCCGAAGGGCTTGCCCTGAGAATTTTTGAAGGCGATATCCCACAGAGCTTACAGAACAAGCGTGTGATCTCGCTTGATATGGGAGCTTTAGTCGCTGGGGCAAAGTTTAGAGGTGACTTTGAGGAGCGTTTGAAAGCGGTGCTCCGTGAGGTCAAGGACAGCGACGGGCAAGTTATCCTGTTCATCGATGAGCTTCATCTAGTTGTCGGGGCTGGGAAAGCGGAAGGGTCTGCCGATGCCGCTAATCTTCTCAAGCCCGAGTTGGCGCGTGGAACACTCCGTTGCATCGGGGCGACGACGCTCGATGAATATCGACAACACATCGAAAAAGATGCCGCACTAGAGCGGCGCTTCCAGCCTGTTTATGTCGGTGAACCGTCGGTGGATGACACGATTGCGATCCTCCGCGGGCTGAAATCGCGGTACGAATCACATCATGGTGTTCGCATTACTGATAGTGCGTTGGTGGCGGCTGCCAACTTGTCTAACCGCTACATCGCAGACCGGTTTTTGCCAGACAAGGCGATCGATTTGGTGGATGAAGCAGCAAGCCGTTTGGCGATGGAAAAAGAAAGTGTTCCAGAGCCGATTGACCGAGCGCAGCGGCAATTGCGACAGCTCGAATTGGCTCACCGACAATTGGTTGACGAACAGGAAGAGTCGGCCGTGGCAAAGCGTAAAGAAGTCGAGCAGGAAATGGAAAGCCTGAACCAGGAACTTGCCAGTTTGCGGGAACAGTGGGAAACCGAGAAGATCGGGCTGGATGATGTTCAATCAATTCGGCAAGAGGCGGATCAGTTGGCCCATCGCTTCGCCGCCTTAGACGCGGAAGCGAAGCAAAAGCAATTACGTGGTGAAAATCCTGAAGGACTCTATCAGGAGATGCTCGATGTTCGAGCTCGGCAAGCTGAGCTCGAGCATCGGTTAGCGGAATTGGAGGCACGCGAACAGAAAGCAAAATCAAACCACCAGGCGGCGAATGATCCTTCCGATGAGAAGCGGCGACTGTTGCGCCGCGATGTTACCGAAGATGAGATCGCTGAGGTCGTCAGCAACTGGACCGGTGTGCCGGTCACCCGCATGCTTGAAACCGAGCGCGCGAAGTTGTTGGTGATGGAAGATCGGTTGCATCATCGGGTGATCGGGCAAGAGGAGGCGGTGGCTGCCGTTTCCGATGCTGTCCGACGAAGTCGTAGTGGCTTGCAAGATCCGGATCGTCCCATCGGGTCGTTCTTGTTTCTCGGTCCAACGGGTGTCGGTAAAACAGAGCTTTGCAAAGCGCTCGCGCAGGTGATGTTTGACGATGAATCGGCAATGGTGCGAATTGACATGAGCGAGTTTATGGAGCGGCACAGTGTGTCGCGGTTGATCGGAGCCCCTCCCGGCTATGTCGGGTATGAAGAGGGCGGGAAACTGACCGAGGCGGTGCGACGCAGGCCATATTCCGTTTTGCTGCTGGATGAGATGGAAAAAGCTCACCCCGATGTCTTTAACATCTTGTTGCAAGTTCTGGATGATGGTCGCTTGACCGATGGGCATGGTCGAACAGTTGATTTCAGTAATACCGTGATCGTGATGACCAGCAATGCCGGGAGCCAGGTGATCCAGCAGGTTAACGAGGAAGGTGGTACGGAAGACGAGATGCGTGAGGCGGTTCACGAAGCATTGAAGGCACGATTTCTGCCCGAGTTTCTGAACCGAATTGACGACATTGTGATCTTTCATCCACTTGATCAGGGTGAGATTCGCAAAATTGTCGCTCTGCAGTTACAGGTCCTTGCCGGCCGGTTGCACGATGCCGGTTTGGAGTTGTCTGTGAGTGAAACTGCGATCGACGAAATTGCGTCGGTCGGATACGACCCAACCTACGGAGCGCGGCCATTGAAACGTGTGATTCAAAAACAGGTGCAAAACCCACTTGCGACTGCGATTTTGAAGAACGCGTACGAAGAGGGAGCAACCGTGTTCGTCGATTTTGATGGTGCGGAGTTTACTTTTTCGGATCAGCCACACTCGATGCCGGTTGGTTCCTAACCGGGTTGATCGGTAGTCGGGTTGATCGGTAGTCGGGCTGATCGGTAGTTGGGCTGATCGGTAGTTGGGCTGATCGGTAGTTGGGGCCTTGTTGATGAACCGGTCCGTTAGGACCGGTTAGGCCGGTGGGTGCTGAGTTTTGTGCACCGTTCACGCTCAACTCTTGCTTGGAACGCGTGCTTTGCTCATTTCTTGGAAAGCGCGCTTTGCTCGGGGCAATTTGCAGTTCGGGCCGGCTCCCATAGCTTGTTTCGAATTCTTCGTGCAGGGGTGCGAGCTACCGTTACACGCCGGCTGTCTGCCCTTTGAAAAGAGCAACCCGCGATGCCGGCCCTGACCCTGTGACGAATTTGATATCGAATTGGTCTGAATGAAAATTAATTGTCGAACGCGGGGGGTAGAATCAAATTTACACCGGCGGCGTTCAGCTTTTCTGTGACCTGGGCATCCTTGGCTGGTCTTTGGATCGATGGATGAGGCTGGGCCGCTAGAAACGCCTGATACCTAGCCCGATTTCGCATGGCTCAGTTAAGGAAGGTTCGGCGGCTTCGACGCTGGGGAAGTTACCTCTCACAAGTTCCGTGGGCAATCGCCGGGCATTTGACTGAGGGCTTTGGGTTCGTTCAAGAGTCGTTGTGCTTCATTTTGTGTTGACAGGCTGTCCGCCTAGGCATGCATTCTGGCCCCTCGAAGGTGCGTTGCGGCGTACGGAACGATGTTTTTAGGCACTGATGGGGGGCTTCGTAATTGTTTACACCGTTCCGAGCCTGGGTCACTGGGATATAATTGTCTGTATACTGAGCGGTCTACCTGAATCCAATGCATTGGCCTTCTGGATTCACATCTGGCAGCTCTCCTAGATCCATTTCTGGCAGCAGAGATCGACAAAATTTTATGCGCATCCTGGATCTGATTTCGCCGAAAGATTTGTCGCGGGTTGCCAAGCTACAACTGCTGGCAAGGCAGGTGGTCGAGGGGGCTTGCTCCGGACGGCATCGTTCGCCACATAAAGGGTTCAGCGTCGAATTCAAAGAGCATCGCCCGTATGTTCGCGGCGATGAGTTGCGCAGTATCGATTGGAAGGCATTTGCCAAGAGTGACCGGCTCTACATTCGAGAATTTGAAGAAGAGACAAACCTGCGTTGTACGCTGTTGGTCGATCGCAGTGGATCGATGCGTTACGGGGGCGAACGAGCCGGGCTGACCAAATATGACTACACGCAGCAGCTTGCCGCGTCGTTGGCCTACTTAATTTTGGGTCAGCAGGATGCGGTTGGGATGGTCACGTTTGACGATCAGCCGCAAGATCAAGTGCCAGCGAAAAGTCGACCGTCTCATTTGCGTGCTCTGCTGTCCGCGTTGGTTGTGGACGGTTCAAAACGCGAAACTGATTTGGGCGGCGTCTTCCACGCGATCGCGCCAAAACTGGGGCGTCGTGGATTAATTATCATCCTATCAGACGCTATGGGGGATGTCGCTTCGATGGCTCGCGCGTTGGCTCAGTTTCGCTCCTCGCGGCACGAGGTGTTGTTCTTTCAAATCCTTGATCCAGATGAGTTAGATTTTCCTTTTTCGGGGCGGATACAGTTTCGCGATCTTGAAAATGTTGATCGCGAGCAAACAGTGGATGCCCAAACGCTACGGGATGCCTACATGCAGCGGCTGAAGCAGCATGATTCCGATTTGCAGGATATTTGTCGCCGCCACCGTGTCGATTTAATCCGGATCACGACCGATCGTCCTTTCGCCGATGCATTGCACGAATATCTGGCGTTGCGGAGGCGAATCGCGTGACGCTGCTGAATGGAATTCTTGCGTTTGGCGCGTTGGCGTTCACGGTGCCGTTAGCGATTCACTTGTTGTTTCGCAGTCGCTTTCGTACCGTGGAATGGGGGGCGATGCATTTGTTGGATGCCGTCGTGCGAATTAATCGACGACGCGTGCAGTTGTTGCATCTGTTGCTCTTGCTGGTGAGATGTTTGTTACCGGTTTTATTGGCGTTTTGCTTGGCCAGACCACTGCTGACCGGATTTCAGTCTTTGCCCGGCGACGCACCGCAATCGATCGTTTTAGTGGTCGATGACAGTCGCAGTATGGCGGTTCGCGATTCAAGTGGGTTGAGCCGGTTGGATCGTGTGAAGCAAGGATTCGGTGAGCTGTTGGCTAGTCTGACACGTCGGGATGAAGTCATCTTGATTCGGTCGAGTCAGGTCATGTCGACTCCCGAGCCAGGTAGCGCCCTGAGTGCGTCGCAGTCTTTGCGGCAGATACGAGCTGATTTTGGTCCCGTCGATCTGGGGCGAATGATGCAGTCTGCCGTCGAAGCGGCTGATGCTGCGGCACACTCTCAGCGCCGCATTATCGTGGCCTCGGATTTTCAGACGCAACTAGTATCTGACGCTGTCATTGAATCACTCTCGCGAATGACAAGTCGTATCGAGGAGAAAACGATTCGGCCTGTGGTGAGTTTTTGGAATCTTGGGGGCGATTCTGAACAGCTAGAAAACCTATCGATCGACTCGGTTCAAGTCGATTCGACTGCCGTCGTTGCTGGCCGCACTGCCAATTATTCCGCAGAACTGCGCAATGCCAGTGACCGCCCCGTACGCGATTTGCGGGTTGTTTGGGCAATTGATGAAAAGCCGTTGGCACCCGTGTTAGTGAATCTCCCGCCGCGATCATCAGTCACACACCGATTGAGTCGCTCGATCGACGAAGCAGGCGTCCATCAAGTTTCGGTGGCGCTTGAGCAGGGGGATGCCTTAGTTGAGGATAATCGACGAGCAATTGGGGTCGATGTCATTCGCGAAGTACGGGTTCTGATGATTGATGGTCAGCCAAGTCCGCGGCCACTGCAAGGCGAAACAGATTTTTTGGCGATTGCTCTTAGTCCGTTTGCCTTTGGCGGTGAAGATCAGCCTGATGCGGTTCGAACGACTGTGGTGAACTCCAGTGAAATGCTGGGAGTGATCGAAACCGATCCGCCTGACGTGATTGTGCTTGCCAACGTTTCTGAATTCTCAAATACCGCGAGATCAGCCGTCGCTCGTTTCGTTCTCGACGGGGGTGGATTGATCCTGTTTGATGGTGACCAAGTGAAGCCGGACGTTTACAACGAGTCGTGGCGTTGTGATGCGGGCAGTTGGACGCTGCCAGGCACTTTGGGGCAAAGAGTTGGATCGGGCTGGGAACCTGATTCTGGATCGGAAGTGGGGACGTATCCAGTTGGGGATCGCAATTCACAATTCTCACCATGGGATGTTTTAGGGAAATCGGAGCAACGCCCATTTGTTGATTTTAAGGTGTCTGCCTACCGCAAATTGGGCATTTCGAAAGAACGAACGGATGGGGATTCGCCAACGATTGTCTTACTGTCACTGGCGAACGGTGATCCTTTGGTGCTGTCGGCGAAATGTGGACGGGGCACTGTGGTGCAGTTTTCAATCCCTTGTGACACCGGATGGAGCAATTTACCGACACGGCTGGTTTATCTTCCGATGCTCCAGCAACTGGTGCTTGACTTGGCTGGCACCCGAAGGAAAACAACGCTTGATGTTGGGGAAGAAATCGTTGTCATGATGAGTGACTTGACCGCGTCGCTCCCTGATGACGCGACGCGTGACCCAGATCAGAAAAACAGTGTGAGTGTGAAGTACCCAGGGGGCACAGAGGAATTGCTGACGCCAACTGAGGGAGCATTATCCCAAGTCGTCGCAACGACAGAGGTTGGGCCGGGGCTTTACCAATTCATTCATCGCGTTCCGCTGGAGGATGAAGAGCCACTTCTGAAGCGGGTAAACCGAGTCGTCGAAGTTCCGTCGGTCGAGTCCGAGTTGCGGGACGTGGAGAGCACGCGACTGAAATCGGCCGCAGCGAGTTTAGATGGAAAGGTGTTTGAGGACCTGAATCAATTACAGCAGGATGATCAAACTCGACGATACGGTCGCGAGATTTGGCGCTGGCTGTTGGTAGGACTCTGCTTGGCTTTGGTCGTTGAGTTGTTGTTGCAGCAGATTGCGGTCCGTGTTTCGACCGGGAGGGCGGCATGAGTGGATCGCTCCGATTTGCCGGCGATGTCTCGCCTTGGCTTGTTCTCGCGGCGGCGCTGACTGCCGCAATCGCGGTGACATGGTTCTATCTCCGCGAGAGTCGTCAAGTCGCATCGCCCTACAGTTATTTGTTGCCTGGTTTACGAGCTTCGGCAGTCGCTTTGGCGATCCTGATTCTGGCTGGACCAG
The DNA here is from genome assembly GCA_029213145.1 of Rubripirellula sp. Taxonomy (GTDB): domain Bacteria; phylum Planctomycetota; class Planctomycetia; order Pirellulales; family Pirellulaceae; genus Rubripirellula. The sequence goes on from JARGNK010000067.1 coordinate 17,594, forward strand.
TCTGGCATCGCAGGCAGGTGGTTGGAACGCTGGGAAGCGTCGTGTTTGCCATTGATGCGTCGCAAAGTATGGGGATCAATGATTCGAGTGGATCCAATTCAAGTCCCGATCGGTTGCAGCGAGCTTTGGGTTTACTGGTCGGCGAGGGAGAGCGAGTTGGCTGGTTGGAAGACCTTGATCAATCGCATCACGTCGATGTCTATGCTTTCACCGAAAACGATCCAGTGATGGTGTGGACCAATCGTGACGGGGACGAGGTCCCGGCCGCTGTTTCACTCACGCCTGCGGGAGAACGCTCGGATTTGTCATCAGCCATGCGGGCTGACTGGCCAGCGAGCGATGCCGGCGACGCAACAGAAGCGACCGAAGGAAGTGCCGGACGGTCTGCTTTCGTTCTGCTGAGCGATGGTCGTGACAACACGGGAAAGTCCCCTGTCGATGCAGCTCAACGATTGTCCGAAAACGGAACGATGGTCTACGCGATCGGAATGGGCTCCGAGGACGAACCCTTGGACATTGGGGTCGTTGACGTGATTCGACCAGATACTGTTGCTTCGGACGGGGAGTTGGCTGGTGAAATCCTGCTCAGTCAGTTTGGGATGAAGGACGAGTCCGTGAACGTCCGCATTGAGTCGGGCGGCGAGGTGGTTTGGCGACAAACCGTCGTGGTTGGACCGGGAAGTCAGCAAAAGGTGCCATTTCGGATCGAAATCGAGCCAATCGTGCAACGCATGTCGGAACTTTCACCGCGGGGCGTCACACGCAGCACCGTCGTGATGGATTTGCGAGCGATGATCGAGCCGACCAGCGGCGACACAAGTGAGAGCAACAACGCGATGCCGTTTCGTGTCGCAGCTTCCACTCGAGACCGTCGCTTGCTGATATTGGACGGCTCTAGTCGATGGGAAACGAGATACATTCGCAATCTGTTTGAACGGGATCCAGGTTGGGTGGTCGATACGGTCTTGTTCGGTTCCGGCACCGACATGGAAGAGTTGAAACGGGGTGAAGAAGCGGGCGAGTTTCCAGACTCACAGCGGGTGATCGGTCAATACGATGCGATCTTGCTTGGGCAAATTCCTCCGAGCCAGATGACGGCGAAAGACTTGGATTTGATCCGCGAATATGTCACGCGCGGTGGTGGATTGATCATCTTGGATGGACGCTATGGTCGAATCCAAGAATTAGCCGAGGGCCAATTCAAGGATCTGATTCCTGTCATCTACCTCGATGAACCACGGCTGAAAGTCAGTTCGGTGCGTCCCACTCGTTTGGGGATGGAGCATCCCGTTTTGAATTTATGGGGTGAGCAAGATCAAGTTGCCGAGTTGTGGGAGAGTTTGAAGCCGCCGACGTCAGCGCCACGTGTCCAGCCGCAGGCTGACGCTGAGGTTTGGGCTCATGCAGTCGGTGGTGATCAGCAGGAGTCGCCTTGGATGGTTGCTCGCCTGTATGGGGCCGGCCGAGTGTTCTATCTCGCTACCGATCAGACTTGGCGTTGGCGGTATAAGGTCGCCGATCGATTTCATGCACGGTTTTGGAATCAATTGCTCAATGCAGTGATGCAGCCGCCCTATTCAGCCAGTGATGAATTCGTTGCCTTGGGGACTGATAAGATCGAATACGATGCTGGTGAATCATCAACGATTCGAGTTCGCCTGCAAGGCGGAGAGAATAAGCCGATCGGGGACGCCATGCATTGTTGGTCGCTGATAACCACGTGGTGGCCACGGTTCCATTGATGGTTGATGACGCAGCGCGGGGGACCTATCAAGGCCAGACGCCGGCTCTCCTGCGCGGAGCCTACGAAGTTCGTGTGCGGGCGAGCGGTTTTGATGCGACCGCACTGCAGGCGAGCACTCCGATTTGGGTCGGTGAGCGTGACACGATGGAATTGAGTCGGGTGAGTTTGGATCCCAACGGATTGCGACAGATCGCCGAAGCGGGGGGAGGCGAATATTTGCATGAATCCTCCGCTGATGAACTATTGAATTGGCTGGAACCACTTTCATCGGGGCGAGTGGTTGAATCCGATACGTTGGTATGGCAATCGTTCTATTGGTTTTGGACAATCATGATGTTGCTGACCGTCGAATGGTGGATGCGAAAGAAAGCGGGGTTGGTTTAACCATGTCAACGATCGGAAATGAAATTAACTTTGGATTGGAATTGGATCCAAAGACGGCGGGATTATTGACGAGGTTTGCGCGGCGCCGTCGGCGGTTATTGATGATGCGTGCCATTGCTGCGGGGATTCTCTTCCTCGTCGTATCGATGATGCTCGTGGCCGCCTGCGATTATTTTTGGGTTGTGTCTGATCCGGTTCGGTGGTTGCTTAGTTTGCTGGCCTACGGTGTGGCTGCTAACGCGATGTGGTGGTTTGGAATTCGCCGCATCGGCAGTGGGGATCCGCGACGGTTGGCGCGACAACTTGAAGCGGTTGACCCAACCATGCGGGAAGACTTGCTTTCCGCTGTTGAGTTAGCAGACCCCTCTGATACGAACGGATCTCTTGGTTTTCGTCGCCGTTTGCAGCGGAGCGTAGCGGGGCGGGCCAAAGGAATCGATATTGGACAGTTGCTGCCGGTCGACTTGATTGTTCGTTGGTTGCTTGGCGGAATCGTATTGCTTTCGATCTGCGCCATTTTAATGTTCATTCCTCGGATGCAATTTGGGCGACGAATCGCACGTGCGTTGATGCCGGGCTTGGCAATCCAACGTGCCTCCTTGACCAAGCTAGAGATCATCAAGCCGTCCCCGCCTTCCGGTTTTGTTGCTGAAGGTGATGCGGTCGGCGTCACGGTGAAAGTGACTGGCGCGCGGCGCGACGCCATCTGGTTGCAATGGCGGACTGACGATAGCGATGGTGAAACGTCGATGACACCTCGCGTGATGGAATCAGAAAAACCAAATGAGGGAACGCTTGGCCATCACGGCATCTTTTCAGCAAATGTTTCGGTTGGCTCGGTCCCGTTGCAGTACCGGGTGTTGGCGGGGGATGCAATCACGTTATGGCAGGAGTTGAAACCATTGCCGCGCCCGAGAGTTGCCTCTTTTTCAACTAGGTACGTGTTTCCAGAATATACCGCATTGCCAGAACGGGTCGAAACCTCTGAGCATGGCGATTTGAAAGCACTCGTCGGGACGATGGCGTATGTGACGGTCGATTTTGATCAGCCAGTCGTTGACGTCACCTTGCGTTACGGAACTCAGGGCGCGACCAGCACTCTCGATCCTGTCGAGGGATCGGATCGGTCTTTCTTGGCCTCCATCCCAATCCGCATGCCGGGTACCTACCAAATTCAAGCAGTGAGTGCGGAATCAGGATTGGATAATCCGTTTAGCCCGCAGTATTCCGTGACGCCAATCGTCGACACACCGCCGAACGTACGGTGGAGCGAAGACATATCCGAAAGTGCGATTGTGTCCCCCTTGGATGTCATTTCCTTGTCCGCCCAGGCGTCGGACGATTTGCCAATGGAACGCGTCGTCCATGAATATCAGGTGAATGATCAAGCCGTGCAGCGCCAGCCATTGAAGGTTGAAAACCCAGGCCGCGAGCTGAATTTAAGTTGGGATTGGGATCTTATTCAAGATTTGGTGGATGGCGATCCAAAACGGAAATTGCGTGGCGGAGATATCGTGCGAATGCGGTTGGTCGCGATTGATCGTAAGGGGCAGCGTGGGGAAACGAAGTTCGTTGAACTTTTGATTGCTGAAGAGGGATTCGATACCGAGCGACATTTCCGGCTATTGCAGATGCGTCAATGGGCTGAAGCTGTCACCGAATGGACCGATCGTTCCCGTGAGTTGATGAACCTGATGAAATTGTCGGCGGAGACATCCGATTGGCAAACGATCAATCAGGGTGTTGAAGATGGCTTGGCGATTGTGGCTGATTTCGGTGAGCTTGAGAATTTGACGCGTGATACGCTCGCTGGTTCTCGCTACGAAGCGGAAGCAGCGACGCTTGAATTAGTTGGACGTGCACTCCAGGATCACCGCCTGAAAGTGGAAAATTGGTTTCATGAAGCGGGCTTGCAAAGAGATAGCGAAAAGCCGCCTGAGTTGATTCGTTTGGCGCAGCAACTTTCAGTTGAGGGCTCAAGGATTGAGGAACTCGTTCGCGCAACGTTGGCCGAGTATTTGACGACTGCGGTCGTCGCGGATTCCCATTCCTTGATTCGCAGCTTGGTTCCGCTAACAAGTCAAACCGCTCCACTTCCTGCCGATCGTTTCCCTCGGTACTTAATGGTGACTGTCGGAAGGTTGAAAGAAATCGGTGCGATGATTGCGGATTTTAAGAATCTGCTGCCTGAATCGACCAATCGACACCTGGAGGTCTGGACGAGAATGAAAGACCAGTGGACGGCTCGATTCGAGGATCTACTACGCCGTGACAACGTGGATACCAATGCGACGATCGTGGCTGAATTTGAACAACAGTTACGGGGGTTGACCGACCAGTCGATGGTGGATGGTCGGCTATCGCCAACGATTGTTTCGATGACCCGCGACCTACGGTTTCAAATCGCTGGAACCGGAGATCAGATTTTTGCGATGGATCGGGTTGGCCGTCAGGAGGCGGAATTACGGTCACAAGCACAGATGGCCAATGATTCCGCCAAGATCGCGGATTTGAATCAGCAAGCTTTGGCTGCGAAAACTCGTTACCTCGAAAAACGTGATCAGCTTTTGACACGAATCAGTCGGGAAGAATGGTTGCATCGTGGCCGGCCGAAAGTTGATTTGCAATACGCTGCGGATCTCGAACTGATTCGCCGAGCGATCGAAAATGTTACGGCTGAGGGGTATCAACCTTACAAGCAGGAATCGGCAGCGCTTGTGCATCAGAAAATCGCGCGAGCTTGCCAGGTAATTGAAGCCGACCATGAGGTGAATCTGTGGCTTCAAGAAGTTCGGGCTTTATTGTTGCTCGAACGCCAATTGGATGAAAATACAACGACTAAGATTCTGCACCCGACATGGATTGAAAGGCTGCCGAATGGTTTGGATTGGCCGATGCGGACCATTCAAAACTTCGGTATGTCCGAAGTTGGAGCAGGTATTGATCGCGTCCGCTACAGCGACGCCTTTAACCTCGCTAAAGCTCGGATTACGAAGCGGCGCTGGAGTGGCGAACCGATGCTATCCGCGGAGAATTCGATCGATGAATTGCAGCAAGCGTTAGCAAAGGCGATCCAACCGCTTCAAATCCCAGTGATCGAGGGGCGTGAAACCATTGAGCAGTACGTGTTAGAACTGGCGGATTTGGCACGGCAAGCAGCGGCCGAAGCACGTGAAGCAGAGGCCGCCAACCGAAATCGCGAGGATTCGAACAAAGAAACTGCTGAAGCAATAGAAGCCGAGCACCAAGAGGCTGTCGAGACGACCGAGCAGACGATCGAATCGCTCGTCGATTATGCCAACACCGTCGATTTGTCTGATCGTGAACAGCGGGAACTCGCTCGTGATGCTGATGCCGCTGCGGCAAAGATCCAAGCTGATTTGCAGCGTGCTGAACAGGCAATGGAGGATGCCGGTAAAGCAAGGCAAGAATCAGATCGCAGTGAAGCGTTGGACGCAGCCGCGCGGGCAATGAACGACTTGGCAGAATCGCTCGAAGAAACGGCCAATCACTTTGAGGACGCGAAGTCCGGCGAAAACCTGGGTGAATCGCGACAAGCACTCCGAGACGCCGAGGCTGCTTTGCAAATGCAGCAAGAAATGCAAGATCCTTACGATCGCACCGACGCATTAGCGGAAGCGTCGCAGCTAACCCCACAGGAATTGCTTGAGCAACTCGAGCAGGAATTGCAAACCAATCAACCAATGCAGGGGGAGTTGTCCGAAATCGCTCGACAGGCGGCAGAAAATGCAGCTCGGAGCCTTGAGAACTCTGCCAGGGAAGAACGGAATTTGAACCAAACTTTGCAGCGGTCAGATGGGGCTTTTCAAGAACAGAAGCGTCAAATGGCAGCACAGCTAAGTGACTTGGCGAATCGCACCAAGACCGTCAATGATTCATTGTTGCAGGCGACGGAGCGAGCGATTGGATGGGCAAATGCGCCCGAGTGGCGGCCAAAATTGGATCAAGCTCGGAAGGAGCTGAGTGAGGCGACTCAGAACGCAGCCGTGAATGGTGGCGAAAATGCTGTCCTTTCGCAATTAGAACAAGCAGCGGCACAGATGGAGCAGGCGGTGAAGAATGCCGCCGAAACCTTGGCAGATGTAAATCAATTGGCGGAGGAAGCTCAGCAAGATGACCTGCACGCGGATGAAGCGGGGCGGAAGCGGGCTAGCGATCAGCTAGAACGATTCATGCGAGACGCGCGGGCAACCCAATTGCGAGCTGCGAACCAAGAAACGCAGCGTTGGTCAAATTCAAAACGCGAAGCGGCTCGCCGTGTGCAAGCAGCCCAACGGCAAAAACGAGCTGTTGAGAATCAGAAAGCACAGATCGAAGATCGGATAAAAAGAGAGCCTGGCAATGCAGAAGCGTTGAGCCGCGATCTGGATGCGATCCAACAACGATCAGACGAAGCTATTCGTGCCGAGCAGGCCGCGCGGGATTCGGTTGATTTTGCCGATCAGATGTTGGGTGAATCGCGGCAACGGGGAGATGAACTAAAGAAACAAACCATTCCCCGGTTGGAAAAAAGTAATCCCGCTGCGGAAATGGCGGCCGAGATGACTGCACAAGCCGACGAAACGCTCGACGCCATTCGGGAGGATCTTAAACAGCTAGCGAGCGAGAGTGGCCTCGAAAAAGAGCTGCGATTGCCCGCCGATCAAGCACAGAATTTGGCCAGCCAACAATCGCGTATTGCTGGGGAAGTTGATCAGGCTGTTGAACAACTCCGGCGGGCCGCCCGTCACGAACAGCGATTGGGCCGAGAGATGTTAGCTGAGCAGCTCGATGAAGTTGCCGATGCAGTTGAGAAGCAGACCGCCGATGCGGTTCAATCTGCCGCCGAGGCGATTGAACGCGCGGGGGAGGATAACCAGCAAACTCCGGCTGCAAACTCCCAGATTGCTCTTGCTGCCGAAGCGATTCAGCAGGCTGCTGAGCAAGTCGATGGCTTATTTGAATCATCGATGCCGCAGTCAGCTCCTGCCGAAAGTGCGTCCCAGCAGCAAGGTGAAACTCAGGCAGATCAGGGGCAGACGGAACCATCACCTCAAGATCCGTCGCAACAGGGTCAATCACAACAGGGTCAATCACAACAGGGTCAATCACAACAGGGTCAATCACAACAGGGTC
>JARGNK010000067.1:24957-35064 GCA_029213145.1 Rubripirellula sp.
AATCACAACAGGGCCAGTCACAACAGGGCCAGTCCCAACAGGCGGGGCAGGAGCTTGCCCGAATGCTCGACGAATTGGATCGGGTGCTCAATCAGCCCGTGCCTGAGCCAGCAGGTGAATCGCAGCCTGGACCAGCAAGTGAATCGCAGGCTGGAGAGCAAGGTTCGGAGCAGGCCAATGCCAGTGGCGAGCAACAGGCGGGTAACCAACCCCAAAATCCAGGCCAGTCGGGTGAAGGCGAATCCCCAACGGCGGGTCAGTCGAGTCCAACGTTATCGGATGCCCTCGCACAGCAAGCTCAAGACGCGGCCCGTCAACGCGGTCAGCAATTACAGGGCGAGACGCCTGCATCTGGACAAGCACCCTCACAGGATCAGTCAGCCAGCAGCAGCGATGCTGCAACTGAACCAGGTTCAGGTAACATGCCCAATGGTGGTTTTGTCGACACGCAGGGTGTTGAGCGTTTGGGTGACGAATGGGGGCAACTGCGACAACGGCGTACCGAGGATGCGAGCGAAAGTCGTGGTGCGACAATTGCTCCCCAATACCGTCGAGAAATTGAAGCTTATTTCCGAGCAGTCGCTAAACAGGCGGCTGAGTCGCAGGAGCAGAATTGATGCAACATCGACGAGACTGCTTCCGAACTTTGGCTGCGGCCAGCTCTTCGCTGATGATGGCGATGTATCGTGGTAATCGAGCGTGGGCGCAAGAGAATCCGGCGGCCTTGTTCTTGCCGGACGATATCGATCGCGCGGTTGGCTCGGCGGTTGATTTTTTGGTGGCCAGCCAGCGAGATGATGGGGCGATCGCTGACCGAGGGCATGAAGTGGCGATGTCTTCGCTGGCAATTATGGCGATGGCTTCGATCGGAACTGAGCCGGTTGGCGACACGGAGCGAGGCGAGGCGATGCTGAAAGCGCTCCGGTGTGTTTTGAATCCGCGTAACCAGGATTCGACTGGGTATTTTGGCGGTCGTGATGGATCACGCATGTACGGGCACGGAATCATTACGTTGATGCTGACTGAAGTTCTCGGGATGTGCGGGAATCCAGCTGAAAACAAGAAGGTTCATGAGCAGCTGGTGAAGGCGATCAGGTTGATCCTCGCTTCCCAAGAGATCCCGAAGCCAGAAAACTTAGTTGGCGGTTGGCGATACACACCTACCAATCGCGACTCCGATTTGTCAGTGTCGGTCTGGCAGTTGATGGCGTTGCGTTCAGCAAAAAATGATGGACTCGATGTACCGGGAGAAGCGATCGAGAAGGCACTTGAGTATCTTAAGAATTCTTACGCATCCCCTTTGCTCGCGGATGGTAGCCCGCGGGACAAGGTAAGTGGATTTAGCTACACTCCCGGAACGCACCATCCTTCGTTCGCGATGACCGCAGCGGGTTTGTTGGCGATGCAAGTCTGCGGCCAATACAAATCACCCTTGGTCGAGGGGGCTGCTGAATGGTTGTTGCAACATCCACCTAAGTTGCACGAGCGATTCTTTTTTTACGGCCTCTACTACTATGCTCAAGGGATGCACCAAGTGGGCGGTAAGTACGCGGAGAAAGCGGATCGGTTGGTGCCAGAAATGTTGCTCGAAGCTCAGCGAAGTGATGGCGCTTGGCTGGCAAGAGGCGGTGAAGAACGAAACTATGGCGCTGTATACGCGACTGCCCTAGCAGTGCTCAGCCTCAGTGTCCGCTATCACTATCTTCCAATCTATCAGAGGTAATGTGAAATACGACGCGATTATTATTGGCGGTGGGCACAATGGTTTGGTGACTTCCGCCTATTTAGCGGAGGCGGGATGGAAAGTACTCGTACTTGAACGCAGGCCGGTGCTGGGTGGTTGCTGTGTGACCGAGGAGTTGTGGCCGGGCTGGAAAATTTCGACGGCCAGCTACGTTGTCAGTTTGTTGCTCCCAGAGATTGAACGTGAGCTCGACTTGAAACGGCACGGCTACAAAGTGCTGCGTCGAACGCCCTCCTCGTTCACGCCGTTTGAAGATGGCCGCTACCTCATCTTGGGGCCAAACGCTCAGCAGAACCACGAGCAGATTTCTAAGTTTTCTCAGGCAGATGCTGAAGCTTACCCGGCGTATGAGGCGTTGCTGTCACGGGTGGCCGAAGTTCTCGAGCCAACCTTGGGGCAAACGCCTCCCGATCTCTTGCCGCTCCCTTCAACATGGCGGTCACGATCCCTCGGCAAGAAGTTGCGGGATGGCCGCAAGGCAATGTCGCTCTATCAAGCCTTGGGAAAGTTAGGAGACGATTTGCCGGAAGCGATTGAATTGATCACGGGGACCGCCCGAACGATTTTGGACCGGTGGTTCGAATCGGATCAACTCAAGGCGACCCTTGGGACAGATGCCGTTATCGGAAATTTTCAGCCAATATCCGCACCGGGCACTGCCTATGTTCTGTTACACCACGTGATGGGATCGGCCGGTGGAGCGAGGGGTGTTTGGGGCTATGTCGAAGGTGGCATGGGAGCGCTCTCTGCGGCCATCGCTGCTGCTGCTCGGGAACGCGGTGTTGAAATCCGTACCGAGGCGGCAGTCGATTCGATCCTGACCGAAGCTGGTGCGGTCAAGGGAGTGCGTTTACAAAGTGGCGAAGAAATCCTCTCACGCAACGTTTCTTCCAACGTCGACGCCCAAACCACATTCACACGAATGCTCTCTGCGAAAGATCTTCCGTCTGAATTTCATTCGGCTGTGAAGCGGATCGATTACTCGAGTGCGAGCATGAAGATCAATCTGGCTGTCAGCGAACTGCCAAACTTCACCTGCCTGCCGGGCAACGCGGAGGTCGGCCCGCAGCATTGCGGCACCATCCACATTGGGGCGACGCAGGAATACCTGGAAGAAGCCTATGAAGATGCACGGCGTGGTGAACCTTCGAAACGTCCAATCGTGGAGATGACGATTCCAACGTCGGTGGATCGCACGCTCGCTCCAGATGGAGGGCACGTGTTATCGTTGTTTGTTCAATACGCGCCTTACCACTTGGCTGAAGGGACTTGGGATGATCGAAAAGAAGAGTTCGCCGACCGTTGTATCGACGAAATCGCTCGTTTCGCACCGAATGTTCCTGATTCAATTTTGCATCGCCAAGTACTTTCGCCGGTTGATTTAGAGCGCGTGTACGGTTTAACCGGCGGGAACATTTTTCAGGGCGCGATGCCGTTGCATCAATTGTTCAATCTTCGACCGGTCGCGGGCTGGAGCGATTACCGGACACCCGTGAAAGGGCTTACACTGTGCGGCAGTGCAGCCCATCCAGGCGGAGGCGTGATGGGAGCTTGCGGCCGGAACGCAGCGATCGAGATGATTCGAGACGGTAAATGATCACCACCGCCAAGCAGGCTCAACGCCGGTTAACCGTCGCAAGAGGCGGCAACCAAACTCTGTTCGGTGGGTAAAAACCGACTTGCCGACAGGAACGTTGAAAGTACTGCAGGTCAGAATGTAAGGCATCGCAGTGCGAGGAAGGCCTAGCGTTTTTGCCGGGCCTGCATCCAGAGTGCATACTCGTTAACGGTGATCTTGCCATCTCGGTCGGCGTCAGCTGCGGCGGGACTCATCAGCATGCTTTGCCATTCGGATGCGGTCAGCACGTTATCTTTGTTCTTGTCGTAACGCTCAACGATTCGTTGGACCACTTTGACGTACTTCTCGTCTGCCTTGGTACCGGCGGGAAGCGGTTTAGTGGACGAAAGGCTGCTTGTTTTGGATCCCGAGCTCGAGCTGGAACCTGACCGGGAACTGGAAGAGGTTGAGGCGGTTTGCTGGTTCGCGCCTCCTTCCTCAACGCTCCGCAGAGCTTCCTCTGCGGTGATAACACCATCTCGGTTGAAGTCATAGTTGAAGAATTCGTTGATCAGCGTGTCGTTCCATTCCTTGGCGTACTCCGCCATGGTGACTTGTCCGTTGGTGTCAGCGTCTTTGTCCGAAAAGAAGCCTGGCAAACCTTCAGGGAGTCTTCTCTGGCCATTTGGACGGTACGATTGCCGGCCATTGAACACATCCGGAAGCTCCTTCGAATCTTCACGTTTTCGAGACCTGCCGCGGTCACCGTCTGACTTTCGACTTGCCTCTTCCTGCCCTTCACGACGGCGAGCGTAGCGTACCGCCAATTCGCTTTCGGAAAGTTTGCCATCGCGGTTGCGGTCAAAATCCATTGGGTTTCCAGCGAACCGCTCTAATTCGTTGGGTGAAAGAAACCCATCACGGTTCCGGTCGTAACGACGCAGGCGTTCAAGTGCTTCTCGGGTGTCGGCCTCGGTGACCGTGACCGACAGCATTTCGGCCGCTGCCCCGAATCCGAGCAATGGTTCGGGTGTCGCTTCGCCGCCAAAGCCTGGTACCAGCAATTCGGCAGTGAGTGCGTCGTCGGAAGAGCTTGTACCTCCACCGGAAGGTTGCCCTCCACGTCCCGATTCTCGCTGCTCCCGCATTTTCGTGAAGCTTTCGGTGATCTTCTTGAGGGGGATCGGCCGTCCGGCCTGAATGCTCGAATCCGATTGGGCCATTCGCGAAATGATGAACTGTGCAGGCCCCTGCTGTTCGTCGGGGTCCAGGATGCCGTTGCCATTTCGGTCAAGTCGAGCCAGGAATGAGCTGCTATCGAAGCCAGATCCGCCCCGGCTACTCATGCCCCCTCTGCTGCTCATGTCACCTCGGCTACTCATACCGCCGCCGAAACCACCACGGCTGCCCATTCCACCCCCGCGATTTTCCTCGCCTCCGCGACCCGAATCATCCCCTCGTCGACTGGGGGGTTGGGCCAGCAAGGTTGTGGCAGTCAGCAGCGAGAGACCGAGAACGGTAAGAATGCGTGGCTTATTCATATTGTTACAACACATCTCAGCCTTCAAAGTTTCGCGACCATGAATCGGCTGTTTGGGAGTGATGAAGAGGCATATCGTTGCTTGCGAGCGGTATTGCACCGCCCGCCTTTTATTGTATTGCAGGCGGCTAGCACCATTCCGTCGACCTCGGAAAATCTGTGCGATGTGGCCGAAGAAGACGTGCATAAGCCGAGTTTAACCAATTGGATGCCAAAGCTGACCCTTTTTCCCCGTGTTTCAGCCTGATCGCTATTCGTTGGCAGGTGACAGCAGCGGTGAGTACGCGGGGGGCGGGTATCGGCTGCTCAGGTCACCAATCGACCGGTGATTTGGTAAGTTGTGTCGATGAAAAATCAACCAATTTTAGGATCACACGTTTCGGCGGCGGGCGGGTTGCACCGCGCCGTGGAGCGTGCCAACGGCGTAGGATGCAATTGCGTTCAGGTTTTCACGAAAAACAACAATCAGTGGCGGGCAAAGCCTTTGGAGGATTCGGCGGTCACCGCGTGGAGGGAGGCGTTCGATCATTCGAACCTGAGCCATCCGATTGCTCATGCTTCCTATCTGATCAATCTGGCCTCACCCAAACCCGAGCTCTTGCAGAAATCCATCGATGGGCTCGTCGTTGAATGGGAGCGCGCTAATCTACTCGGACTCGAGGGGCTGGTTGTTCATCCCGGCGCTTTCACCGACAGCAGCGAATCGGAGGGATTGAATCGAATTGTCGATGCGGTGGCGGAAACTCTCGGTCGGGTCGATCCTGGGTCCTGCCGTCTGTTATTGGAGAACACCGCTGGGCAGGGAAGTTGCCTCGGTCACACTTTCAAGCAACTCGCGTTCATGATCGATGGTATTGATGCTCATGAGCGTGTTGGGATTTGTTTGGATACTTGCCACGCTTTTGCCGCCGGCTACGAGATCAACACCGAAGCCGGATTTCAATCGACGCGACAGGAAATTGACGATCTATTTCCGGCCGACACAATTGCGGCGTTGCATTTGAACGACAGTAAGAAACCACTTGGTAGTCGCGTTGACCGCCATGATCATATCGGCCGCGGTGAAATTGGACTCGAAGCCTTTCGCTTTGTTCTGGAGGATGATCTGCTCGGAAAACTTCCAGGCTACCTGGAAACGGAAAAGGGAACCGACGAAGAAACGGGTGAGGATTGGGACATCATCAATTTGCGAACGCTGCGTGGCTTGGTCTCATGATCGCTCGAAATTTGCTGTTTCTGCTGACGGTCGGCCTATCGTTGGCATCAAACGTTTCTGCCCAGGACAGTTCCGTCAAGGAGCAATCAGATCAGGAACAATCGGCACCGCGACCTCATTGGGTCTGGGGGCGAGATCAAGCTGCTTCCGAAATCGAATTGAATCATTCCTTCGAGGTGGATTCGCCAGTCGTTTCGATGCGCGTCAACATGGCCACCATTTCGGCTCGGGCCACGTTGTTCATGAATGGGCAAGCGATCGCTACGTTAGAGCCATACGATCCGCTTTTGGATCAAGTGATCCCAGTGCGGTTGGGAATCGGCTCGCATCGTTTGACGTTGAATGCCTCGCAGGTCGCAGGACCGCCAGGAGTCTTTGCGTGTCTGCAGTTGACGAGGGAAAGTGGACAAAAAAGTTTTGTCACAACGGATCAGTATTGGCGAGCTTCGGGGGGGCAGGATTCAGCTTCGGGCCGTCAAGATTTAAACGTGGGGACGTTTGGTCCAGCTGAGGTGGTTGATCTAGGTGAGGTGGAATCCAAGTTGTTGATCCCGGCCGATCGCAGCGTACGGGTTGGGGCGAGGGACAATTACGAACAATGGAAACAGGCACTCGGCGATCGACACCGCCCCGACCCAGCGTCGTTTCTGTTGCCTGCTGGATTCGAGATTCAGCTGATTCGCCAGGCGGAACCGGGTGAGGATTCTTGGGTCAGCTTGGAATTTTCCCCAGACGGCCAACTGATCATCGCCAAAGAAAAGCGTGGTCTATTGAACATGGTTTTGTCTGATGACGGCAGCTCCGTCGTAAGTGTCGAGTCATTTGCGGAGGGTTTGCAGGAGTGTCGTGGCTTGGCGTTTGTGCAGGGAGATTTGTATGCCAATGCAAATAATTCCAAAGCGCTCTTTCGGCTTTCCGCCAGCGACAGTGGTTTCGCGGATCCGGTGTTGCTGTTTGCTTCCTCGGGGGGCGTTGGGCATGGCAGAAATGACTTGGTTGTGGGGCCGGACGGCAAGCTATATTCAATTCATGGTGATGCGGTTGATCTTCCCACAGGCGAGGGTGTTCGCGATTACACATCACCGTTTCGAGAGGCGCGCAAGGGGACTGTGACACGCGAGGGTCACTTGTTGAGAATTGATCCTGATTCGGGCCAAGTTGATGTGCTGGCAGCTGGCCTCCGGAACCCATTCGGTATTGATTTTAACTCCGCTGGTGACTTCTTCACCTATGATGCGGACGCCGAGTTTGACATGGGAGCGCCTTGGTACCGCCCGACCCGTGTCAGCCATCTGGTGGTTGGCGGTGATTACGGATGGCGTGGCGTGACCGGTAATTGGCCTCCCTATTATCCCGACCATCCAGACAACGCCCGAGCCAATCTGGACGTCGGAAAAGGATCGCCGACCGCGGTCAAGTTCTGTCGCGGGGTTGGCTTTCCAGATCGATTCAAGGATGCCTTGTTCATTCTCGATTGGGCGTACGGACGGATCCTCGCAGTCCATGCTGTTCCCCGCGGTGCCAGTTATCTCATGGTCGCGGAGACCTTTTTGCAAGGCCGCCCTTTGAATGTCACGGATCTTGGTTTTGCTGCCGACGGCAGTCTCTATCTTGTAACGGGTGGGCGACAAACCCAATCGGCCCTTTACCGAGTTCGCTGGAAGGGAGATGCAAAATCAACCCGACCAGGATCGACCTTGAACGGACCGTTGACGCCGTTTCAGGAATCTCGTCAGGCTGATGCGGGGAAATCGCGTCAGCTGCGCCAGGCATTGGAAGCTCAGTTAGTTTTACCTGCAGGAGAGCGGCAATTGGCATTGGCATGGGAGCATTTGGGGAATCCGGACCCCTGGATTTCGCTCGCCGCGCGTAACTTACTTGAACGGCAACCGATTTCCGAATGGGCGACGCGTGCGTTTGAGACACAAGATTCACGTCGTTTCTCGCAAGCGATGCTGGCGCTCGCCCGAGCGGGACAAGCCGAATGGTATCCGTCAATCGTTCGAAGCTTAAATGAAAGGCTGAGTGACTTGCGCGATCGTGATGATCGAACCGCAGCGTTTTACACATTTCAGCTTTGTTTACGAGATCAAAATTGGATCGATGAGCGTCTGCGACAATTGACCGGTTCTACTTTGGATCAAGCGTTTCCGAGCCGCTCCGCTGTTGTTTCCAATCCGCGTCTGAGCGGGCAGGGGGCTGTGACGTATTGCCAGACACACAACTGGCTACTGAGCGACTTGCTGCTGAATCTTGGCCACCCCAACGCGGTCGCCAAATCGGTTGGCTTATTGAATCGCGCGGAAAGTCAGCAGGATCAAATGCATTACTTGCATGTGTTGCGGCGCGCATCCGAGGGATGGACGCTCAAGCATCGTCGGGATTACTTTTCAGCGCTTGGTCAAGCTCGCCATTATTTGGTGGGTGCAGGCATGGCCGGCTTCTTAAAACGCATTCGGGAAGAAGCGACCGCCACTCTCAGCGAGCGGGAACGAATCGCGCTGTCCGATTTATTGAGCGACCCATCGGCGGCAGGGGAAAGTTCGCCCTCAGTGAATTCGCCGGCGTTACCGACGCGAGAGTTCGTTCGCCAGTGGAAAACGAGTGATTTTGTTTCGGACGATGCTCAGCCCCTCGAAGGTGGTGATTCAGAACGTGGAGCGAAGATTTTTGTGGAAGCGACCTGCTCCGCTTGTCACCGCTTCGGCTCGCGCGGGAACCTGATCGGCCCTGACTTGACCTCCGCAGCAAGTCGGTTCAATCGCAAAGATATGTTGAGTTCGATCTTGGAACCCTCCAAAGTGATCGCCGAAAGCTACCAAGCAGTCCAGGTGCTGACTAATGATGGACAGAGCCATACAGGTTTGGCGACGATGAGTGGTGATTATCGCTCGCCCCAACTCCGTTTGGCGACCAATCCTGCCGCGCCGCTCGAAACAATCGAGATCCCGAAAGCAGAAATTACAGCACAGAAACAATCATCGGTCTCCTGGATGCCGTCGGGGTTGGTCGATCATTTCAGCCGTCAGGAAATCGAAGATCTGTTGGCCTATCTGCGATCGAATCCTTAGGTCATCTGACGAGTATTGAAAAATGAATGATTCGTTCGTTCCGTGCCCGCATTGCGGCGCAGAAATAAAGGCTGACGCGAAGTTCTGTCGTTTCTGTGGCAGCAGTGAAGCCGATGGGTGGGCGGAAGAGGGGGATTGGAGTGATGATTCGGAGGACTTTGACTACGAAGAATTTGTCGCTGACAACTTTGGCGATTCTAGTGCTAACACTCAGGTCTCGCCGGGATGGCGGGCCGTCGCGGTGATTTTATTAATAGTCTTTGGGCTAGGGTTCCTGCTGCTGTGGTGATGTTATGGATTTGATCGACGGTGACGTTGATCCACGCGGTCGACGGGCAATCAATCAATTGAAACTTGATGGTTGTTGCAGTGTGGTGACGTACAAGCGCGAATCGGGTTCGACAAACAGCCTCGCCCTGGATTATTTGCGATCGGGCCAACGGTCTGTGGGTGCCGATGCGGCCTTATTCTTGACAGATCATCAAACCGGGGGGCGGGGGCGGCATGGCAGGCGATGGGAAAGTAAGGAAGATACGTTGACATTCTCGCTCGTCTTGACGAGTTGTGACCTCACCTCGCCAGTCGGACAACTGACAGGCTTAGCGGTTGGTGTTGCTGTTGCCAACGCAATCGAGTTCGAATTGGCGCCGCTCAAAACCCGTCTTAAATGGCCTAACGATGTTTACGTGGATGGTGGAAAGGCGGCGGGCATCTTGCTGGAAACAGTTGCTGGCATCCCCCGGGCCGTGGTGGTAGGGGTGGGGATCAATGTTGGTTCGCGGCCTGACCTGAAGGATGATCCTAACGCTTCGGCCGTCCGTGATCTCTCCTCTTGTACCGGCCGGAAATTGCATCGCTACGACCTGTTGTCGGCGGTGGTAGAGCAAATTGTCGAGACGATTGCGAATCTGGAAAACAACGTCGAGGAGTTGTTAGCGGGATTCCGTCAGCGATGTTTGCTCAATCAACAAAAGGTGA
>JARGNK010000067.1:35074-36609 GCA_029213145.1 Rubripirellula sp.
TTTTTGATCGGTTCGACCTCTGGCCAGGGGCTTTGCCGGGGGATCGGTCCGCATGGAGAGTTGTTGATTGAAACCAAGGCGGGTTTGAAGCGACTTACCAGCGGTGAAGCCCATCGTGTCCGTATCGGATAGGATGGCCCATGCGTGGGATTCGTGTTAACACAAAGGCACGCGTTTGTTGCATTTTCCGACGCTTGATTGCCACTGGATTGACCGGGATCTGGATTCATTTCGATCGACCGGGAAGATCGATCAGCGGAGGTCGTGTTGAATGTGTAAGTTCAAACCTTGTTGTTGATTGTTTTCGCGAGTTCCTTTCCGAGAAAAAGATGCATCTGCCAACTTCGGTTGAGTAATGCTAATTCGAATAAATTTTTATTTGGTGTAGAAGAATGACGAATCATGATCGCCCGGTAGCTTTGGTAACGGGATCTGCGACCGGCGTCGGTCGAGCCTGTGTTTTGCAGTTTGCTGAACGCGGGTTCGACGTTGTCGTCAACTATTCGCGTAGCGAGAGCGAAGCGAATGCGACGGTTGCGGAGGTGGCTGCTTTGGGTGCGAAAGCACTTTTATGCCAGTGTGACGTCTCGGATGATACGGCCGTACGTGAGATGGTCAAAAAGATCGATCAACAATATGGCCGCCTCGATGTTGTCGTGAATAATGCAGCGACTACCAATTTCATCCCCCACGATGACTTAGAAGCTTTGACCGAAGAAATGTGGGACCGCATGTTGGCGGTGAACCTGAAGGGGGCCTACTTCGTCTCACGTGCTGCCTTTGACTTACTCCAGGCGGGGGAGGGGGGGGCGATTGTGAATGTGAGTTCGGTCGCGGGATTGACCGGCAGCGGATCTTGCATTGCCTACGCCGCGAGTAAAGGGGCGCTCAATACCATGACTCTCTCGTTGGCACGGTCGATGGCACCAAAAGTGCGAGTCAATGCTGTCTGTCCCGGACCAATCGACAGTCGTTGGATCCGCGAAGGTAACCCCGATTGGGACTTGAATCAGATGGTGGCTGACTTTCCAATTCCCCGTGCTGCCTCACCCGCTGACGTTGCCGACACGGTCCTGTATTTTGCTCTGGGAACCACCCTCACTACAGGGCAATTGCTCGCCCTCGAAGGTGGGATGTTGCTCAAAACTTAAATGAGAAGTGTGGGGCGGGAATAATCTTTGGTTTTGAGGTTGTTTTTGCGGTCTTGTATCGCCGTCGGTTGCGTTTAATTATCTTATACGCTTCTCGAATTCGCTCCGCGAGTTTGGAACGCGTGATTTCACGTGCTACATGCTAGGCCAACGCTCCTTACCTTACCTTGGTCATTTGCGACGGCCGTCCAATCCAACCCAGTGTGTCAACTTCTTGACGCTGCTACCCAACTTTCAAGGGATCCTCTGATGGTACAAAAACTGTTCTTGATGGCTGTTGTTTCTGCGATGATGGTGCTACCGAGTGCTGCCGAAGATGAGAAAAAGAACAAACGTCAGGGTAACCGCGGTAACAATCGCGTCGTTGCACAATTTATGAAGCAG
>JARGNK010000068.1:0-7853 GCA_029213145.1 Rubripirellula sp.
CTACGTCGCCAGGAGCGATTCAAGCCTTGCCCTGGACGAAAAATAAGTGGTTGGTTGGCGGATTAGGAACCGGAGTTATTTTCATCCTGCTTTTCATTGCAACAATTTTTGATGGAGGTGGCCAAGGAGATGGAAGCGATCCTCCACCCCCTACCCCGACTCCAGTTTTCGAGGAACTCTACGCGGAAGCACTCTCTTCTTTGGCTAGTGATCCCGCCGCGGCCAAGACAAAGTTTTCAGAGGCTTTGGCGTTGCAACCAAATTGGCAAGCACCCGTGAAGTTATTAAAAGGCCACACTGGTGCAGTTTTTAGGATAGCCCAAAATGCAACGACTCAACACTTGGTATCGATCGGTGAGAGTGCGACCCCGTTGCTCTGGGATCTAGATGCACTGTCTACAGAACCAACGCAATTAGCCGGGCATGAGTCGATCTTAAACGATCTCGCGATCCTCCCTTCGGGAAGCCGTTTGCTCACTGGTGGCTTGGATAGTGTCGCACGGGTATGGAATCTGGATGCGAATGATGCTTCCAGTACTCCCATCACTCTTTCACTTCATAGCAGCGGAATTGAAGCGGTGGCGTGGCGTGGAATGCAACCAACTGCTGCGACAGCGTCTTCTGATTTGACACTTGGCATCTGGACAATCGGACCGCCCTCAAACGATCACCCGGCAGGGACAATCGAAGAAGAGCGGCAGCTCTCCATTGGACAGTCCTTGGTATCCTTGGCAAGTGATCTGAAGGGCAAATACTTGGCGGCTCGAACTAATGGTTCCGACCCGGTTTCGCCACAACCCGACGTCATCGTTTATTCGTGGGAAGATCTCGTGAATCAACAAGGCGTCCCAAATTCGATTTCACTGAAAACCCGCACCGCAAAACAGATTGCGATGTTACCGCAACTACCAATGGTTGTGACAGGCGATTACGGCGGCGCGATTCGACTGTACGAAATCGCGGACGGCAAAGCGTCCGTTAAGATGCAAATCGAAGAACACAAAGCAGACGTTGAAGCACTGCGTGTAATCTCGGTCGACGATATTAATGTGATTGTTAGTGGATCGGTTGACGGTTCGGTCTGTCGTTGGCAGTACGGCAACACCTCAAACATTACAACACGCCAGTTCTCTGATCAAAGCGTGAATTGCATCGACGTCAGTACAGATGGACGCTGGGTCGCGGCTGGCTTCTTGGACAATACGCTTTGGCTTTTGGACGCTGATGAAGCCGACCAATCACTCGGGGCCTACCGAATTACAGTTGATAGTTCTGTCGATTCCGTCGTGATTAACCAGGAGCAGAATCTATTGATTGGTGGCTGCGAAGATGGCGTCATTCGGGTTTGGAATCTAAACGATTTAAAATTGTTATTGATGGCCGACCCTACCCCAGCCGCATCGACGGAAGTTGATCGTCAAATCACAATTGAAACGACGCCTGTGACGTAGTGTTGCCACTCTTTGTGACAACCACAGATCGCGATCCGCTTCCGAAGAATTGAAACGATGTCAGGGGTATGCGAAATATTGGCCCAAATTGTGCCACTAGCTAATTTCGGAAAATGCGAAATGAAACCGTACTCAGCCTGGACCTCTGTCGCATTGCTTTTGACAGCCTGCCTTGCATGGGCCGACGAACCCGAAGTATCGAATGATGCTGCCGTTTTTGGTGCAGGAATTCGACCCACCCCTTGGTTGTCACCAACTGACGAGCTCGATTCGTTTCATCTTCATCCAGACTTTGAGATTCGGCTGTTCGCGGCTGAGCCGGACATTGCTAAACCACTGAATCTTGCACCCGATTCAAAAGGACAGATCTGGGTCACATGCACCGTGGAGTATCCCTACCCGGCTAAAACGGATCGGCCGGCCAAGGATTTCGTCATTGTGTTGAAAGATACGGATGGAGATGGCGCCGCGGATCAATTCATCAAGTTTGCCGACGGTTTGAATATCCCGATGGGAGTTTTGCCGTACGGTGACGGCTGTCTGTGCTTTAGCATTCCCAACCTCGTTTACTTACGCGATACCAATGGTGACGGGATTTGCGATCGACGCGAAGTGGTTCTCGGGCCATTTGACACGACACGCGATACACACGGCATGATCAACGCGCTACGAGATGGCGGAGATGGATGGATTTACGCTTGTCACGGTTTCAACAACCAAAGCGAAGTTGCAGGACGAGATGGTCACGTCGTGAAAATGGTATCCGGCAATACCTTTCGCTTCCGCCCGGATGGATCTCGAATCGAATTGTTTACCCGGGGGCAAGTCAATCCGTTCGGGATGACAGAGGATGAGTGGGGCTATCGCTATACCGCCGATTGCCACAGCAAGCCTATCACCCAATTGATTCACGGCGGCTGCTACCCAAGTTTTGGCAGGCCACATGACGGGCTGGGTTTTCTACCATCGATGATGGAACATTTGCACGGCAGTACTGCGATCAGCGGGATTCAATTCATTCCTCCCCAGAGTTCGATCAAACCGTTGCGAGGACAATTCCTGAGCGGAAATGTCATGACATCACGAATCAATCGAAATCGTCGCCAGTTCTTGGGGGCAACGGCAAAAGCGATCGCGATGGATGATTTCCTGAGTAGTGAAGATCCCTGGTTTCGTCCCGTTGACATTCGCCTTTCCGCTGATGGGCATTTTTATGTGGCCGATTTCTACAACAAAATCATCGGCCATTATGAAGTCCCGCTCGATCATCCAGGGAGAGATCGGACAAGTGGCCGGATTTGGCAAATCCGCTACGTCCCAAACAAAACGACAGAAGCATCCGGAACAACACCGGACGAGCGATTCAATGAGACAGAGTCGTCGATCCAATCGCTTTCTGAATCTGCCGGGAACAAGTTGGCTGATCGTAGTGCCTTGGCTGAGGCCGAACTGTTTTCTGCCGCCCAATCCAAGTTAGCAGCGGTTCGTGTGAAAGCATTAAGTCTTATTCCCGAGTTGGCAGAGGTTTCGCCACGATTGCTCAAGTTGACGCGTCAATTGCTGGGCGACCCGAATCCACATGTTCAACGCGCTGCTGCCGAAAGCCTGGGGCAATATGGGGATGACGGCGACCTGTTTGCTTTGATGGATTTGCTCTCGCAGGTCGACGAAACCGATCCAGTTTTACGCCAAACCATTCGAATCGCGGTGCGCGCAATTTTGCAAACGACACCAGCCAATGCTGATATCTGGCTGGCGGAGGTTGACGCCGAAATGGCTTCAATCCTGCTTGGGTTACCAAACCGTCAAGCCGCAGCAATGATCTTGCGGTACCTAAATCGGAATCCCGATGCTGACAACCGTGATCCACTGCTGGCGCACGCGGTCAAGCACGCTGACGCCGCTTTGCTGCAGCAAGCCGTGGACTTGGCTCGAGCCAGTACGGCAAAGGATGTGGACCAAGCCTTCCTGATGCTCGACGTAATGTGCAGTGCTCAGAACATTGGCACAGGCAATGTGCCAAAGCCGCTGTTGGATTGGGCCAACGAATTAGTGCGATCAAGCCTGCTTGCGATTGATCCGAATAAACGGTTGATCGTGTGGTCAGCCAGCCAGCCGAATTCGAAAACCCAGGGAGATGGGCAAACACAGGGAAATGGCCAACCACAGGGGGATTGGCCCAGCGAGTTACGACAAACAAGTGACGCAGGCGAACAAAGTTTGACCAGCAGTTTTGGCCGCGGGGAAAGCTATGTTGGCAGGTTAATCAGCGAGCCATTTCTGGCTCCCAAATCGATTCGTTTTTACCTGGCAGGTCACAATGGGTTTCCCGATCAACCTGATCATGGGAAAAACCGAATTCAGTTGGTGAGCCAGTCGACCGGTGAACTGCTGGCAGAGGCGACGCCACCGCGAAATGACCGAGCGGTTGTGGTAACGTGGAATATCCAGCAATATGCGGGTGAATGTGTTCGCATCGAGTGCGTCGACAACGATTCGGCTGGTGCTTACGCTTGGATCGCATTTGGGAATTTTCAACCTGCTTGGCTGCATCAATCGGATTCTGCGGTATCACTCCGTCGATCGCTCGCATGGATTGACCGTCTCAAGCTGGGCGATTCATTGGCTTTGTTAGAGTCGATCGTCGCGAATTCGAATTTTTCAGCACCGCTGCGGGCAGAGGTGTTGAGCACGATCGTGAGTCTAGACGGGAATCAAGCCGCCGTCACGATCCTGGCATCGCTGCTGGCCACAGGCTCACCAGTCGCTTCAATCAAGCAGGCGATTGATGCCTTTCGCGCGGAGGATGCCGATGGGTGGAATGAAGTCATCAAGCAACTCTGCAAACGCTTTACAGCGTCCGATCAGCGAGAGTTTTGCAGCAGATGGCTTCGAAGCGGAGCATCCATCGATGAATTGATCGACTTGGTCGAAGCGGGCTGGATCAGCTCGCGGGCTCTGGTCGATCCAGACGTTGAGCAATTGTTGCAGCCACGATTGAACCCAAATCAGCAAATGCGGATCAACGAGTTGACCCAGGGTTTGGAAGAGAATCTAGTTTTGGTCACGCGATTAAAAGAATTGCAGCAACAAGTGCGAAGCGAAAATGGCAATGCCGATCGTGGCAAACAGTTGTACACGCAACATTGTGCAACGTGTCATCAGCTGCGAGGGCAGGGAGCAGTGGTGGGGCCCCAATTAGACGGCGCGGCAACCCGGAGCGTAACGCGACTGCTGGAGGACATCGTGACACCCGATCGAAATGTTGATCGAGCCTTTCGAACGACCAGTCTACTGCTGGAAGATGGTCGAGTGCTGGCTGGGCTGGTTACCGATGAAACCGATCAGGTAATCACCCTGGTTGAGTCTTCCGGAAAGCCAATCAAGATAGACCAGTCGGTGATTGAAGTTCGTAAAGATGCTGGCCGTTCGCTGATGCCGGCCAACCTAGGCGAAGTGCTCAATGCGACTGACTTCGAAGACTTGCTAAACTATCTTCGCAGTTAACCCTGGTCGCGGTTTCCGATAGATTTGCGATCTGCCATCGCAGCCGTTCGATTGGCGAAATACCGCAACAGAACCTGCGTTGCGGTCAAACCTACGTGGTAACGACGAGAGTGTCGTAATGAGGAGAGCATAGCTTGATTGTCAGTATTTTTAACGATGTTGTGGGCCCCGTGATGCGGGGACCATCCAGTTCGCACTGTGCTGCGGCGCTGCGGATTGGACGGATCGCGAGAGACCTGATGAAGGGTGAAATCGAATCGGTCCTGGTACAGTTTGACAATGGTGGCTCGCTTCCCGCCACCCATCAGAGTCAGGGATCTGACATGGGACTGTTCGGTGGATTGCTTGGGTGGGAGGCAGACGACGATCGCTTGCCCGAATCCGAAAAGCACCTTGAGCAGGCAGGGATCTCGCTAACGTTTGAATATTTGGATCTTGCCGACCCGCATCCCAACACCTATCGCTTGACCCTCTCTGCAGGAGATCGAACCCATCAGCTGATTGCGATCTCGACGGGCGGTGGAATGATCGAGGTCCTAAAGCTTGATGACTTTGACTTATCGATGGGTGGTGACTACGACGAAACGTTGCTCTGGCTAGAGCGTCACGTTGCAGTCACGGATTCCATTCGAGAAAATTTGATTTCTGAATTTCAGCTCGACGACGCCATTCTTCATCAAGGACAAAATAGTGGCCTGTTGCAGTTACGTGGTCAGGTTGAGCTCGACGCCGCTGAAGTTGCAAAAGTCATCGGCGATGTACGATTGATAGATTCAGCATCGGTTCAGGCGGTTCTGCCGGTTCGTAGTCGGCGCGATTTGCAGGTGCCCTACCAAACGTGCGCAGCGATGCAGGAGCAGTCCGATGCGGAAACGCCCCTTTGGCGACTTGCGATTGACTATGAGTCGGCCCGCAGCGGATTGGATGAATCAGCGCTTGTCGAAAAGATGGTTCAGATAGTTCGAACGTTGCGAAAGAGTGTTAAGCAAGGCTTGGCCGGCACCGAATATGCAGACCGTGTACTTGGGTTTCAATCGGGTGGCTTTGAAAAAGCACTCGATGAAGGCCGGTTAATCGATACCGGCTTATTGAATCGGATCGTGCTTTACACCTCCGCATTGATGGAAGTCAAAAGCTCAATGGGAGTGATCGTCGCGGCGCCGACGGCGGGTGCTTGTGCAGCATTCCCAGCGGTTTGCCTGGCAACGGCTGAGTCGATGGATTGCCCGGATGACGAAATCGCGAAGGCGATGCTTGCAGGCGGAATGATCGGCGTGTTTATCGCAACGCACTGGAGCTTTGCAGCCGAGGTTGGCGGATGCCAGGCGGAAGGCGGATCGGCCGCGGCGATGTCAGCAGCCGCCTTGGTGCATTTCGCCGGTGGCACACGTGACCAGTCGGTCGGCGCAGCGTCGATGGCATTGCAGAATATGCTGGGGTTGATCTGTGATCCGGTCGCCAACCGGGTCGAAGTGCCATGCCTTGGGAAGAATGTTATGGCCGCCAGCAATGCCGTCAGCTGCGCGAATTTGGCTTTGGCTGGATTCGATGCAGTGATCCCGCTGGATGAAACGATTGCCGCCGCCAAAGCAGTTTCAGAGCGGATGCCTCGGGAACATCGCTGCACCGCGTTGGGGGGATTGTCGATGACGCCCACTTCACTGGCCATCGAAAAACGTCTGCAGGCTTGCGGATGCGGAACGGGCGGCTGCGGCAGCGAGCCGGTCAAATCGATCGGCTTGAAGTGATCACCTGGAGTGATTCGAATCGGTGGATTCCAGGATCGCAGTGATCTGCCGCAGGTCTTCGGGCAGGGGGGCGTCGAAGGTCATGCGGCGACCTGATTGCGGATTGGTGAACGTCAGCTTCCGTGCATGCAACGCCTGTCGCTGCAGCACAAACGGCTCGCCGGATTTACGACTCGCACCCCGCAATTCCGATTCGCTGATCTCGGCGTGACCGGCGTACAGACGATCGCAGATAATTGGGCAGCCAACATGAGCCAAGTGAACACGCAATTGATGGGTGCGGCCGGTCTTCGGCATCAAACGCACCTGAGTGAATCGCCCGTGCCGCGATAGGACCTCGAAAAACGTCGACGCTGCTCGGCTGGTCGGATGGCCTTCGCGGATCGCCATTTTGTCACGCTGGTAGGGATGGCGGCCGATCGGTGCTTCGATCAGGTCGCGATCTCGATCAATCCGCCCCGCAGTGATAGCGAAATATTCTTTCTCCACTTCACGATCGTGAAATTGAGCACCAAGGTGAATGTGAACTGCATTTGTCTTGGCGATCACGATCGCCCCGCTTGTATCACGGTCAAGACGATGAACGATTCCCGGTCGAGTTGGACCACCCACATCCGAAAGTGATTGAAATCGATAGGCCAGGGCACTGGTTAGCGTGCCATTCCAGTGACCACGAGCCGGATGAACCACCATTCCTGGCGGCTTATTGATCACGACCAATCCATCATCCTCGAAGAGCACATCCAGCGGAATGTTCTCCGGGATCGTTTCGTCTGACGGCAGCGGCGGCAGCTTAAACCTAATCCGTTGGCCTGAGTGAACCCTAACGCTTGGACGCACCACGCGGCCGTCCAATTCAGCGCCATCGTTTTGCACAGCGGCACGAATTTGCGTCCGACTGTGGCCGTCACAGCTTTGGGTCAAGAATAAATCAATCCGCATCCCAGATGCCGATTCGGGAACGACAAATTCGCGGAACACCGGATCCGAAGCGATCGCCTGCGCTTCCGATAACTCACCAGACGTATCGAGTTCCTCATCGGGAGATTCATCCCCGGTTGTAGCAGTCACTCACCGCTCGCTTCGTCGTTTTCAGTCGCCGGTGCTGGTTCGTCAGTCGCCGGTGCTGGTTCCTCAGTCGCCGGTG
>JARGNK010000068.1:7953-36591 GCA_029213145.1 Rubripirellula sp.
TGCAGCTCGTGACGACGTTCAGTCTTCATTGGATGTTGGGTCGATTGGAGTTGGGACTCGATCCTGCTGCTGGTGGTTAGCCAGCAGGGGATACCAAATCGGAAAATGCACTCATTGCCGCCTTTCGCTGCGGTCCAGAAGTATAGGAATCGGCGGAGATTAGCGTCAATAGAGCCAGATTCGACTGATTCAGTGCCATTGGTTCGGCGGCACAGGTGACATCTCGTGGTTCCGTGGCACCGAGACGCCCGCGTGCCAAAGGGAACATCGCGTGATAGAGGGGCCTTGGTACCGAGTCAATCGTCATTGTCACGAGTCAGGTGACCACTGCGATTGATCGCCAAAAGCAGCCACATCATGACGGTCATGCTGCCGATAACCCCAATCAGGCCCAGCAGGCTAATATCCTGCATTTGCAGCACGCTGGGCGTGGGAAACAGTAGCGGCGGGACTTTCATGGCAAGCATCAGGGCGGAACCTAGGAAAACAGCACTGGCCATCAACCCGAGCACCATGCGGTTAACGGTGGGCCCAAGACGTTGGTGTTCGAGCGTCATTCGGACCTCACCTCGCCGTGCTTGGCGGAGCAATGAAATAAATTCATCGGGTGCTGCCTCGAGGAAATTTTCGGCTTCCAGGTAAATTCGTCGGGCTTGCCGAATCCGCCGTTTGGGGCTCAGGCGACGAACCATCGTCTGCCGCACAAATTTGCGAACGACCTCGAGCGAGTCAAAACTTGCCCCCAACTCGCGCAGCGTTCCTTCCAGGGAGATCAGCATTTTCAACAGCAAGGCCGATTGATTGGGCAACCGGATCGAATGTCGGTGCAACATCTCACTTAGATCGTTCAGCGCTCCGGTCATGTCAAAGCTGCCGAGACTTTGGCGACCGTAAGTACCGATGAATTCGGCCACGTCGATCGCCAATGCTGATTCATCCAGCGTCGGTGGCGGGTCTCCAATCCGCCGAATCAGACGCATTAATCGGTGCTGATCACCGGATGAAATCGCCACCAACATCTCTTCAATCGTCTCTCTGAGTGCCTCATCGATCCGACCAACCATGCCAAAATCAAGAATTCCCAACTGCCCGTCGTCCATCACAATCAGATTGCCGCTGTGAGGATCGGCATGAAACATCGCCTCGTCGAACAGCATGGTCAGATAAACGCCGGCGATGGTCTCTGAGAGCTTTCGTTTTCGGTTTTCTCGCTCCGATCGCGGCTGTCGACTGCCTGCCGGGGGCCGGGTAATTGGCTCGGAAGTCCTGTTGGGAGCGATCGATGGGCTAGCTTCCTGAAAATTGTGATCCCCAGAATTTTCGAGCTCAGCACTCGTTGGCGGTGCACTCGTTGGCGATTCCGATTCCGTGCGACGGTCACTCTTGCTGGAATCGCCCGAGAGTGACTCGGCGGTCGCCGCAGGCAGGACGCTCTCAAGGTCGGGGGACGATACCTCGGGAGACAATTCAGACTCGGAAGACAATTCAGCCGATTTGTTCTTCCCGCGACGGTGTCTCTTCGGCGACCCTGCATCGTCCCTCAAAAATGCTTCCAGCGGTTGACCGAGCAATTCATCCATCACCAAGACGCGCTGGGTGCAAAGCTCCTTGAACGTACGCGGGATAACCACGTCAGCTTGGCGAGTCCGAAAGATCTCGGCGAAATGCTCGAGGTTCTGCCGCTCGCGGGTGAAATCGAGCTCCCGCATGATCATCGGAGCCAATTGGCGAACCATGTCAGAGGGCCCCCAGGCCGCGAGAGCATCGACTCGCTCGGCAAGTTGCGCTAATCCGACGAGCACTTCAACGTCTTGCCGCATGGTGCGATCGATATCATGACGCTGTACTTTGATGACCACTTTTGTCCGGTTATTCAATTCCGCCCGATGGACTTGTCCGATCGACGCAGTCGCCAGGGGAATTGGATCAATGGAACGAAAATGGCGTTGGTAGTCATCCCCGAGTTCCTCACGGAGCGTTGCCCGAACCTTTTCAATTGGATCGGGAGGCACGTTGATTCGCAAACGCTTCAACTCCTCACCGAGTGCCGGCCCGACCAAATCAGGCCGCCCGGCCAGCACTTGCCCCAATTTAATAAAGGTTGGCCCCAGATCGGTCAGTGCCATTCGGACGCGTTGCTCACGCGAGTAATTGGACAGGGGCACACCCCCGCGATCCTTCAATGCATCGCGGAATGGCAGGTGAAAATGAGTTAACCAATCGGCCAAACCGTAACGGCGCAGCACGGCCAGGATCTCACGCCACCGCCTCAGATTGCGGTACAATTGTGGAATCGCCGTGATTTTCATGGATTGGTGTGAAAGCGAGCAGTCCGAAAGAAATTGGGGCGTAAAGATTCGTGGGCAGCAAATCGCCTTTCCTGCGATTTTGGCGAGTTCTCAATTTGCCGCCAGCGGCCGACTGGCGGGTTACCAAAATGACTCGCCGAACAAAAAAACGATTGGCTCGGCAAAGCTGCTCGCTATTTTGATTGCTAAGATGCATTCGGTGTGATGCGATTAATCTTTTCCCCTCTTTAGTCTTAGTCGATTGTTAAATTGGGTAGGCCCCCTAACGCTCACCTTCGAATTGGTGGGCGTTAGCGTATCGATTGCAGCGATTCTAGGCGTCATTGGGGCTTGGGCGGGCTCGGTACTACAATCTGGTGGAAGGTTGTCTCGCTCGATTGCGGTGATGCTGGTCGGCGGTTTGCTATTCGCCGTGGGGCTACCGCTGGTGTTACATGCCGGTGCTTGGGAATCGACCGCTGGCAAATTCGGCTGGTTGATGCTGACTCAAACTGGAGCTCGCGCCGAGGGGACCGGCCAATATGGGATCTTTTCAGGGTTGATCGCGGCAGGATGGATCCACGGGCTGTATGGCGCCGCCATCGTTACGCTAACAACTTGGCATGGGGTTCGCAGAACGCCCCCGGCGATGATCCAGCAGAGCCGAGTGGATTTGTCTCCATTGGCCGCTTGGTGGCGTGTTCGACTTCCGATAGCAGCACCATGGTTCTTACTTGGCTTGCTACTAACGGCCTTGTTGGCTGCCAGTGAAATGACGGTGGCCGACCTGTATGGTTTTCGCACGGTCGCCGATGAGTTCTACCTGTTTTACGCGACCACACCATCTTTATTGTCAGTATGCATGGCCTGTGCTCTGCCATTGGCGATTTCGGCATCGCTGGTGGGGTGGATGCTTGCCGGTCGACGCCCGACCATTGCAACCCAAAGCGACCAAGGTCAAACCGCTGCCGACGCTTATCCGCCACTGGTGACTGGCTTGGCCGGCCTGGTTGGCGTCGCCCTTGTTTCGCTGATTGTCGGGGTGCCGATGATTGGTTTACTGATCAAACTTGGTCATGAAGTGGTCGTGGTAGATGGAACCGTCGAGGCAAGCTGGTCATGGGGAGAGTCGGCCACTCGCCTGCTCTCAGCCCCACGTGATTTCCGATCGGAATATCAGTGGACGGCAATCATCGCCCTACTCGCCGGCGGTTGCTCGCTGTTGATCGCGTCGCCGTTGGCATTGCTGGGGCGAACAAATGCCCGCTGGGAACCTTGGCTGGATGTGGCAACGATCATCGCCTTCGTAATTCCCGGGCCAATCGTCGGGATGGCTGTGGTTTGGGTTTTTCAACGTTCTGTACCGGGGTTGAGTTACCTGTACCAGCAAACCTTGCTGCCCACCTTGATCGCGGTATTGGTGAGAGCGGTCCCCGTTTCTTACTGGGTTTTGCGTTCCTCGTTTCGGGGTATTTCCGATTCCATCATGGACACCGCTCGCTTGGATGCCTCGCCGCTACGCCGCTCTTATACAATCTATCGCCCCTTGCTGGCACGCGGGTGGTTTGCCGCCTCCTGGGCAGGGGCTTTGGTCGCATCCGGGGACCGTCCCGCGACGCTGCCCGTAATCCCACCTGGCGTTACCACGGTGGGGACCCGTCTGTTCGGCCTGCTTCACAGCGGTGCCCGTTACCAAGAAGCCGCATTGTCGATATGGTACGTATTGGCCGTTGTCTTGATCTCGTTCCTTTTTGTTCGCCTGACTCTGGCGTCTAGGGTAAAATCGGGCTGAAACGTCAGCGAACTTTTCTTTCCTCTTGCTGCGTAGGGAATCCATGCCAAGGTTGGTGATCATCTTCTTGAGCTGTCTTGCTGTACGATCCCTCCTCCCGGGAACCGATTTGGCCTACGGGTATGAAACGGTCACCTTCCGCGACGGAGATGAAGAGCAAACTGTGATTGCCAAGATCATGGTGGAGGCCCAAGACGGTGGATTGATGCTCTGCGCTGAGGATGGTCACATCTGGACGTTGCAGCCGGAGCAGATCTTGTCGCGTGAGTCGAATGATCAGCCGCTTGTGCCGATCACTGATGACGAGATGGAAAGACGATTGCTTGCTGAGCTCGGCGATGGCTTTTCGATCTATCGCACTCAACATTATGTCGTCGCCTACAACAGCAGCGAGGTTTACGCCCGTCAGGTCGCTGCGATGTATGAGCAGTTGTATCGCGGCTTTTTCACGTACTGGAAAAACCAATACTGGAAATTGCCCGAACCCGAATACCCACTGGTCTCGGTCGTGCTTCGAAATCATGATGCATTTCTGAAGTATGCAACCAAGGATATTGGTGAGACGGCTAATAGCGTGATCGGTTACTACCACTTAGCCAGTAACCGCATGATCACTTTTAATGTGCCAGACTTTGAACGTAACGTTTCAACCATCATCCACGAGGCGACCCACCAACTCGCTTACAATTGTGGACTTCAGGCTCGGTTCGCTGACAATCCGATGTGGGTCAGCGAAGGGCTTGCGACTTTCTTTGAAGCACCCGATCGACGGAATCCAACACGCTGGCGAAATATCGGGCGGGTCAATCAAGTCAATCTGCTTCGTTGGCGACGATATGCCCCCAACCGCCCCGCCGAATCTTTGGCAACGCTGCTCGCCGACGACCAAAGGTTCCGAAGTCCAGCTTCGGCTGCTTCCGCTTACGCGGAGTGCTGGGCATTGACCTATTTCCTGATCAAAACCCGCAGAAAAGAATACGTAGAATACCTGCGAACCCTCAGCACGGGTCGACCGCTGGCCGAGAAAAGCCGAAAGGAACGGATCGAGCTATTCGAACAAGCCTTCGATACCACACTCGCCGAACTGGACAAAGATTTCGTCACGTTTCTTCGGCGAGTTCGGTAGTGGCCTGAGTTCAGTAGCGAATCGAGTCAAACTGAAAACAGTATTTCACAAAAACCAGTTTGGCCAACCCACTCGCTAACCCGGTCCATGCATCGTCGACCGCTTGTGTCCTTCGCAGTTGGATGGATCGAAGTGAGCCCGATCGCCGGGACTGCGAACAGTGATTGGAAACATCCCACCGGAGGCAGCCAGTCGCTTTCGACTCAGGTCGACTTGAAAGGATCTTTCCGTCGCCCCAAGGCCGCCGCTATTGGTCGCTGTAAACCAATGTGCTGGCTTCCTTTGTGACCGGGACCTTGCTTTGGTCGCTGACGATTACCGCCTTTACCAAGTGGGTTCCAGCAGCGGTTCCGCGGAGACGAACGCTAAATTTCAGCTCCTCTCCTGGTGCCAGGTTGGGACGTGGCTGAAAGGCGATCAGACCGCGACCGTCGGTTCCTGCTTCACTATCGGCACTAATCAGTTCCAAGCCTTGCGGCAGTTGCAACTGAACGCGAATGTTACTGTCGGCCTTGGAGCCACTATTGGTGACGCGAACTTGATAATTTGTTTCAGCGCCTAATTCGATCGGCCCTCCGGCATTAGAAATCTCGAAGCTTAGTGCCGCGAACCCTTCAACCACTGTTTTTTGTTCGCCCTTCGCGGTGACGCCAAGATCAGCTCGAGCATCGATCAAAATCACTTGCTCGCCCTCCTCGACTGGCAGCAGCGTGAGCGGTACCGTTCCCGATTGGCCAGCAGGTAGCTGAGCAAGCGACCAGAAGACCGAGTGACGCGTCGGATCGTATTGGCCCTCGAAATCGGTGCTGACAAATTTCAGCCCGCGGGCGAGTTGAACGCCGACTTCAACGTTGGTGGCGTCAGCGGTCCCCGCGTTCGCTACATCGATCTGGTAAGTGGTCGAACGTTCAAGGTAACGCTTGGCAGGGCCCTTAATCGCGACTCGCAAGTCAGGTGCTATCACTTGCACAGTAACGGTATTCTCAGCGGTTAAACCGTCTTCACCTGTCAAGCGAATCGTGTTCTGAATCACTCCCGGAGCGACAGCGCGAAGTCGCAGCAACTGTTTGCGAACCTCCCCAGCCGCTAGCGTGCCCAGGGCATTATCAAGCTGGCGGCCCTTGGGATGATCGAGTCCTTCCGGAACATCTTCTTGCAAGATCACGCCATTCGCATCACCACTGCCAGGGTTGGAAACCTCCAACTCGATTTCTAATTGCTGGCCGATCAGCACCTTTTCAGGAGCATTTTGCGTAACTTTCAGCTCTGGGCGTGTGGCAATCGTTCGCACAGACGCCGCTGCTTCAAAGCTCACACGCGCGACGCTTCCTAACTCGCCTTCTTGTTCGGGGACCAATTGCATCGTCAGCGTGCGTTCGTCGCCGGCGGGCATCGACCCAATTTCCCATACCAGCAGGCTACCCTGCTGGACAGGGGAAGGCGAAGCGTCGACCAGCCGCATGCCGGCGGGAATACGATCCTGAACTCTTACATCCAGTGCCTCCACTGTCCCCACGTTTTGAACTTGAATAACAAAAGCGGCAGGCTTGCCAACCTTCACTTCGGCAGGAGCTCGCTTTTGAATGACAACACTTGGTGTTTGCGCGCCCTCCAGACGCCGCTCTCCGGGGGCATCTACGGTTGCACTCAGATTGATCGGCAAAGCACCGAGCGGTTGCTCGATCGCAGGCGGATACCCGGGGCCGATTGAGCCGTTAAGTGGACTCGACTGACCAGGCAAACTGGCTGTCCGGGCGATTGGTTGCTGATTCAAATCAGGTTGTCCAGCAATTGCCGTGGCCGGCGTTACCGCAGTGATCGACGGAGCACCAGTGATCGACGGAGCACCAGTGATCGACGGAGCACCAGTGATCGACGGAGCACCAGTGATCGACGGAGAACCAGCGATCATTTGACTCGAGCCGTTATTCGCAACCGGTGGGTTGCCGAGCGAATCAACTGCGGTCGGAAACGGAGGCTGAGCAATCTGGGCTGCGGGCGGTGTGAATTGGGTTCCTGGCTGTGCAAACGGCGACGCTGGCTGTGAAAATTGAGTTGCCGGCTGGGCGAGCTGGGGTGCCGGTTGGGCGAAGCCCTCCGTCGGTGGAGCGAAGGCTTGAATCGCTGGCTCAGCGTTAGACAGACCAGCTTCAGAGGGATTTTCAGTACCGCGTAAGGCATTCATGTCAGTCGCGTCTGAGCGAAGCAGATTGGCGGGGCCCCCGGCCGAATCGCTTGCTACGATGGCGACGCCAGTTGCAACAGCGGCGGCCGCCGCCGCTTCTTCCGCAATCTGCGGTTGAATGCTTGATGGGTTGGCAACGCCCTCTGTTGCTACTGGTCCGACACTCAGCTCCGGACTTAAAACGGATGGTTGATCGGCCGCTGGCGGCGTTGCAAACACCGATGGGGCAGCTTGCTCGCTCGCACTAACAGATAACTCGGCTGCCGGTCCAAGCTCGGCTGCCGGTCCAAGCTCGGCTGCCGGTCCAAGCTCGGCTGGGATTTCCATCGCAGCCGGCGCACCTAACACCGCCGCACCCAATGCTGCTTGAGGTGCCAGTCCTGACGGCGACCCAGCTGCAAGTGGACTTCCAAGGTCAGCTTGAGGCGGCGCGCCTGCGACGGGCAGAGCCATGGCCGGCGCCTCGTTGGCAGTTGTGTTTTGGGAGGGTGTTGGATTGTCAGCAGGCGGCATGCTCCAGCCGGCCGGTGCGGAACCTGACACTTCCGAACCGGCTTCCTCCGCCGAGTCGGCACTCAAGGAAGCGGGCAACTCCATACCGATTCCGGCAGGTTCTGTGTGCTGCACCAACTGGACGGACGGCTGTTGTGCAGGAGCCGGCTGTTGTGCGGGAGACGGCTGATCTGGGATCAATCCGTTCGCCATGGTCGCCAGTGAACCCGACTCAGGAGCGGGGATTTCGTTGGATAATTGGCCGACGGCCAACTGCCCCTCGATGGGGGCGACAGGCTGCCCGAGCGATGGCGGATTCGCGGACCAGTTGACGGAGTGGTCTTGGCGATCCTTTTGGGCCAAGGCTGCAGCGTAAACTCCGGACAATATGGTGGCACCACCGATCGCGGCACGGACGCCGAACGACTTCCCAAACGATTTCATGGATCGCATTCCTTTGCGAGACTTCTTAATCAGCCTTTTCGGTAGCAAATCGAGGGTGCAGATGGAAAGAGCAAACTGTTTTGCATCAGGAGACCGCTAGTTTCACGACCTGTTCCAAGCGTGTTCGCAGGTGGTCCATTTGATCTTCGCTCAATTTTTGACCGAACAGGCTGGCAACGTGCAATCCAGCAATCATGACAAAGCCGATGGGAACCAGAGCAAACGCCCAGGGTTGCGTTTCGATGACCCACTGCACATAGCCGTAAATGAAACAACTGCAGATGAAAAATGTGGCGACCAGATAGACGGCCATCACCATGGTCCACACTTCGGGACGCGGCGAGAATCGGCAGTAAACTTCCGAGCCCGAGCCATGTTCGGACACGTGTGCATTGAGATGGGGCGACCAAAAACGCTGTCGTTGCCGCGGTACTTTGACATCGATGCAGTGTCCAGCTGAGGCGATTTCCGAGACCTCATCTTGGGCCGACTGGTTTCGCAAAACCGTCCGAACCCGACTCATTAATTCCTCTGGTGGAACATCTAGCTCCAATCGAAACGTCGGCTTTAGCTTCAACGATTTCATTGTTCAATCTCCGCACCGCGTGTCCTGAGCGGACGCGCGAGCTTGATTTTACAACGATTCGCGGGCAGAGAGGGCTGTTTGCCGTACTTGGTCGCGGTCGAAGCCGGTCACGGTCAAATGTCCCATTTTACGAGCCGGTTTTGGTGTCCGTTTACCGTACAGGTGGAGCCGAACGCCTTTCTTTTCCAGCATTCGATCCCAGCTGGGTGTCTGACCATCGCCTCCCCAGCAATCACCGAGCAAATTGGCCATCGCTGCCGCGGGGCATTTCATCGCAGTGCTGCCGAGCGGCAGATTGCAGATTGCTCGGACATGCTGTTCAAATTGACTGGTTTCGCAGGCTTCGATCGTCAGGTGCCCTGAATTGTGAGGTCGCGGGGCTACTTCATTGATCATGACCTGATCGCCGATGACGAAGAATTCAACACAGAGCAAGCCGATGACATCAAGTGCTTCTGCGGCTGCAGTCGCAACCCGAATCGCCGTTTCGGAAACCGACGCGGAAATTTTAGCGGGGAGCATTGTAACGTCCAAAATGTGATTGGCGTGTTCGTTTTCAAAGACAGGAAAGCACTGGATTTCACCACTGGGGCGTCGCGCCACCACAACGGAAACCTCTTTTTCGAAAGAGATGAATTTTTCCGCGACCCAGTGGTCGCATTCATCCCAAGGCACCTCTTGTGCTTGTTCGGCGGAATCAAGTTTGTATTGCCCCTTCCCGTCATAGCCGCTGCGGGCCGTTTTCAGCACGAGGGGCCAGCCGATTTTTTCAGCGGCATCCATCAGAGAATCACGATCGGAAACGTCTGCAAAGGGCGTAACCGGCAAACCAGCCGATTGAAACGTCGATTTTTCTCTTATCCGATCTTGAGCCGTGGCCAGCACGGATGCGGCTGGGTAGGTTGGGGCAAATCGACCGCAGCGCGCAATTGTCTCAGCGGGAATGTTTTCGAATTCCAGCGATATCACGTCGCACTGCTCAGCGAACCGATCGATCGTGTTGTGATCGTCAAGCGGTCCGATGACGTGGCGATGAGCCACTTGAGCGGCGGGATCATCAGCCGTATCACAGAAAACAACAACGTCGTAGCCCATCGCGGAAGCCGCCATGGCAAACATACGGCCAAGTTGTCCGCCCCCAACCATGCCCAGCGTAGAGCCTGGCAAAAAGACCTGTTGAGAACGATCCGTTGTCATGTCCCCCCGAGACTTCATCACCTATAACTCACTTGATTCTAGAACGGCTTCGGTTTGCTGTTTTACGAATGCTTCCAGGCGTGCTTTGAGTTCACCGTCCTGCAACGCAAGAATCCTTGCCGCCAAGATCGCGGCGTTCTTCGCCCCCGAGGAACCGATCGCCATCGTGGCGACGGGAATCCCGCCGGGCATCTGAACGATGGACAGCAGCGAATCGAGTCCCTGCAGGGCACGGCTTTGGACTGGCACACCAATCACCGGCAAAATCGTTTCAGAGGCGACCATGCCAGGTAAGTGAGCCGCGCCGCCAGCACCTGCGATGATCACCTGCAATCCACGGGCCGCTGCACCGCTCGCGTAGGCGACCATTCTGGCAGGGGTACGGTGCGCGGAGACGACCAAATCCTCGTGAGGTATCCCGAGCCCATCAAGGACCGCGGCAGCCGGCTGCATGGTTTCCCAATCGTTACGGCTTCCCATGATGATGCCGACCTTCGCATCGGTATCGCCAAAGTTGGTTCCACTCATCATTTCCCCCCAGGGCAAAAACGAAATGTGTTTGAGCACATTTTGTACGACAGACATCAGTCGGAGGGTAGGGAGTGCGTTTCGATTCATCGCTCCCCGCAGACTCTCATTTTCTAGCCCTCAGTCCACCACTTCCAGATCCTCGGCGGCAAACGCCAGACGAAAGCTATGTTCTTCCTCTTCAAATTTCACTCGGGCGATCCGTTTCGGACCGCGCCCGCTGACGTCGACAATAGTGCCTTCCCCATACTCGACGTGGCGGACCTGGGTGCCCTCGCGATAAACAGACAACGGCGTCGATTTCCTGGCCATTAGTTCGGCGGCAGTTTGCAATCCACTCTGAAGCCTACTCCCGCTCCCTACATTGGAAGCCGCGGCTGATTTGGCACCTGGCATCTGGTCACGTTCAACCTCCTGGTTGTATTCCGAGTCCTCGTCGACCCCCGAGCTTTGGCCAATCGTTTCGCGAACCTGTGAATCGTTTTCATCCGGCAGGTCCCACGAATCGGGATAACTCTGGTCCATCTCATCATCAAACCAATCTTGCTTGGGCGACGATTCGACCCGGCTCATCTCGGTCAGCGGCAATTCGTTCAGGAATGGGCTCGGAATCACCGGACGCACATCCCCCCGCATGGCTCTTCGCTTACAGCAGCTGAGCTGCAATTGCTCTTTTGCCCGCGTGATCCCGACAAACAACAGACGGCGTTCTTCCTCCACTTCCAATTGACTGCTCTTCGAGCGACTGTGGGGCAGCATGTCGTCTTCGACACCGATAATAAAGACGCGAGGAAATTCGAGTCCCTTTGCCGCGTGCAGCGTCATCAACGTGATGCGGTCGTTCTCGTTTTCGAAAGCATCGGTATCGGCCACCAGAGCGACCTGTTCCAAAAAAGCATCTAGCGAACCATCTTCGGGGTGCTGACGATCAAATTCGACAGCGGCCGTGATCAATTCGTCGACATTGGCCATCGGAGAGGTGTCTTGCTGCTCAACTGCCGTTTTCTCGAGATATGCTTCATAGGCTGTTTCCTCGACCAAATATCGCAACAGATCTTCCAGCGGAGCGGTCGCCTTGATCTGCAAATGATCGTACAGACGCACGAATTTTGCGACCATCGAGGCGGAGCGTTTGGCTAACCCATCGATTTCATTTGCCCTCCGAGCCGCTGCGAGCATGGGAATGCCCTCAGAGTCCGCGAAGGCACGAAGCCGGCTAATTGTTTTCGCGCCGATTCCCCGCGTGGGAACATTGATGACGCGGGTCAATGCGACATCATGAGACGGGTTGTTGATCAAATGTAGATAAGCGAGCAGGTCCTTGATTTCACGTCGCTGATAAAATTCCAACCCATTGACGATCTGGTAGGGCAGGCTGTGACTGCGGAGTGCATGTTCCAACGAACGTGTCATCGCGTTCATTCGATAGAACACTGCAAAATCGCTCGGCCGCATGCTCTGCCCCATGATTGCCGCTGCGATTTCACTCGCGATCTCGTCGGCCTCCTGATAGCCGTCATCGTAAAACCGCAGCACGACGGCGTCGCCCTCGGGATTATCGGTGAAGAGGTCTTTCTGCTTACGCTGCGTATTGTGCCGGATCAACTGATCAGCCACCCGCAAAATATTCGGAGTGCTGCGGTAGTTCTTTTCCAGTCGAACCGTCGTCACAGACGGATAATCTTTTTCAAAATCAAGAATGTTATTCAGATCCGCACCGCGCCATCCATAAATGGATTGGTCAGGATCACCGGTAACCGCCAGATTCGGACAGTCGATCGACAAGGCGCGAACGATTGCGTATTGAGCAAGGTTTGTGTCTTGGTACTCATCGACCAAGATGTATTTGTGGCGTGCATCAAGCTCCGCTCGCACTTCGGGGTTCTCACGCAGCAAGCGAGCGATGTGCAACAGCAAATCATCGAAGTCGACCGCGTTCGCGGTCAGCAACTGCTGCTGGTAGACAGGATAGACACGAGCCGCAATCGCCTCCCGCGGACGCAAAGCCTGACCTTCCATCATCTCGGGAGAGGTCAATCGGTTTTTGGCGTGACTGATGGTGGCAGCGATCTGGTCCGGGGAAGCGTGCGTTGTCGAAACGCCCGCTGCCTCGATCGCCCGCTTCATCGCCTGCTTGGAATCGGAGGTGTCATAGATCGAGTAGTTTTCGGACAACCCGACCATGGGTGCCAAACGCCGCAAATGCTGAGCACAAAAACGATGAAAGGTTCCCATCCAGACCGGTTGGTTGGGAGCCAAGGTGTCGACTCGCGTTCGCATCTCATCGGCCGCTTTATTCGTGAACGTCAAGGCCGCAATTTGCCAAGCGGGGATCCCGTGCGCCAGCATATTGGCGATTCGGTGCGTCACGACGCGAGTTTTTCCTGATCCGGGACCCGCCAAAATAAGCATCGGGCCGTCTACGTGACGAACCGCCTTGGTCTGGGCGTCGGTTAGACCTTCGAAAATGGCATCCATCGCTGCTAGCTATTTCGTCCGTGCTCGGTCGGAAAAAAACGTAAGCCAACTAACAATATAGCGGGCGGCATTCACCTTACGCCAGAACCAAGCAATCTCCCATCCCATGTTCTGTTTCCTCTCACAACTCCTGCAATTCAGATCAATCGCTTGAAATCGAGGACATCACCTAAGCGGAATCGGTGAACCGGTGAGCGATCGCTGATACAGATTGCCTTTTCACCGTCTTTGATTGCTTGGCATTTGTCGCGATCATCCATGCGACGACACAAACCGTTCGCCGCAGCGACATATGCCAGACCAGGAAGAAAACGTGTAGGCTAAAAGTGGCAGATGTCGTGCGGAACCGGAGATGCAACCCAAGTGGTATGCTTGCGGCACGTTTGTTCTGACGACGCTTTGTAAACCTCGACCCTCTGGATCTGTTATCTTTCAGGATAGACGACTCGACAAAAGGAATTCATCTTCATGGCAGGCAAAAACGTCCTCGGTGGCGATTTAATCGTGTGCGGCACGGATCCGATGACCGGATTTTATCGGGATGGATGTTGCAATACCGGCGCGCAAGACGCAGGACTGCATGTCGTTTGTGTCGAGGTCACCGCTGAATTTTTGAAATTCAGCAAAGCTCGCGGAAACGACCTCGTGACTGCCAACCCGATGTATCAGTTCCCAGGATTGGTTCCTGGAGATCGCTGGTGCTTGTGCGCGGCCCGCTGGAAAGAGGCTTATGACGCCGGAATGGCCCCACCTGTCGTACTTGAGGCCTGCCATATCTCGACGCTTGAATTCGCAAGCTTGGAGGAACTGCAGGAGCACGCGATCTAGCAGTTATGTGACCGCTTGAGAACGAATGGTGACGTCGGCAAACTGATTTCCAACCAATGAGTTTTAACTCGTTCCCACTCGCATCCACTGGACTCTCGGCACACCGCTCGAATGGATCGGTGAATCCTCAAGCCGATGCAAGCTAGGGGGCAGTAACCGCCTCGTCGGTGTTCATCAAGGCTCTTGCGACCAGGGTCCAGGGCTCTTTGCGTTTCGCCTGCTTTTCATAAAAAGCAACGATTGCTCCGAGTTCGGTCTTGTCTGGCTGGCGAATCAGAATGGTTCGAAACAAACGTTCGGCAATCAAGCTTGGACCAGCGTTTTTTGGCAGGTCACGCAGTGTCGATTCGGCCATTCCTCGGGCGATTTCGACATACATCTGATCGTTCAGCAAAGTAAGTGCCTGCAAAGGCGTTGTGCTTTGCTCGCGTCGGGCAGCACATATTTCGCCAGTCGGGGCATCGAACGTCGTGTAGGCAGCGAAGGGTGCCGTACGACGACTGAACGTGTAAAGCGAGCGGCGGTAACGATCGCCCCCCGGTGAAACCGGCCAAGCAGGGCTGCCATAGGCCAGCGCGGTGACGCTTTTAGGTTGCGGTGGGTAAACACTCGGGCCACCAACTTGCCGTGTCAATAAGCGAGAGGCGGACAAAAGCGAATCACGAATCTGTTCGGCATTCAACCGGCGATGCGGAAACGTCGACAGCAAACGATTACGAGGGTCACTACTCGGTGCTTGCCCCACCACTTGTTGATAAGCAGCAGACAAGACAATCTGTCGGTGCAGTCGCTTGAGCGACCAGCCACTGTCACGCAAATCGGTCGCCATCCAATCGAGTAGCTCCGGGTGCGAAGGGGGTTTACTTTGGGTTCCGAAATCGCCTGCTGTATCCACAATTCCAACGCCGAAAAATTCTCGCCACGAACGATTTACCGTGACTCGCGCTGCCAACGGATTCTCGGAAGAAACCAGCCAACGAGCCAGTTCCAGCCGATCAGAAGCTTGACTTTGCGAGCGGAAAGCAACCGGGACGCCCGGCTGAACCATTTCCTGTGGTTGCAAATACTCGCCGCGTTGGTGCCGACTGGTGGAACGATGATCCTGGGGTTCGCGTTGCCGCATTCCCAGGGTGCGGACCTGAGACGGTATCGCTCTTTCCAACTGTTGAATCGCCTTGCGTTGCTCTGCTAATTCGGCAGCACTTCCCAAGAAATCACGTTGCAGCCGTGCGTAATCGTCAGGAACCAGGTTTGTCAGTTGTGCGTCGGACGACCAATTGTAAAGGGGAGGAGAAAGCTGAGACGCCTTGGCCGCGACCGAACCTTTGGAGAGTGAAAAACGAAAATGCCCCAGTCCCGCTGCAAAATGACGCTCGAAAAGCATTTCGATGGTCAGTAGGCCAGCTTTCGCAATCGGCTCGCTCAAGTTTGCGACCCACTGATTCGCTTTGCCCTCCGCTTGGGCTGTCGACCATCCGGTTGACCCTTCATCGTCCAGAACATTGGCGGCATTAGCATTGCCAGATCCGATCGCAATTTTGCCGTAGCTGTGCGATGCATTCTCGAGTTTGATGGGCTCGCCGTCGAGCGTTACATCGATTTCACTAAGAAAAAAATCACCCCGTCGACCCTCATAAAACGCCAGTCCAGGTCCACCTGCCGGAAGCGAAGGGTCGGGCAACACTTCCAAACGAAGTCCGTTCGCGCCCACCTGTTCCTCCGAAAGTTGGAACTCAAGCCGATAAACTTCGCGTTTGGTGACGTCGCCGCTGGCGAGGATCGAATCGTCCGAAAGCACGGTTAACTTCGGCATCGTCGTTTCTAGCGATGTCGGCCTGAGACTCGACCAGACGCGGGCTGAACTCGCCTGATCTCGCAGCCAAGCAATGAACTTTCCCGCCAGTGAATTTTCTTCAAACGTTTGGTTCTTTTGCAATTCCGCAAACGAAGGCAGGTGCTCCGCAATTAACTCTTGTTCCAGGCGATTGATTTGACGCCGAATTTCGACCTCCTTCTGATCACGCCGATCATCTTGCACGATGACCTCGGGTTCGTCAGCTTGATTGAGAAGTGCTAGCAGGGAGTAATAATCGGTATGCGTGATCGGGTCGTATTTGTGGGTATGGCATTGCGCACATCCCACCGTAAGCCCCATCCAAACGGTCCCAGTGGTCGCCACCCGATCAACCAACGCGTAGTAGCGATATTCCTGAGGATCGATACCCCCTTCTTCATTCAACATCGTGTTGCGATGAAAGCCAGTTGCAATCCGTTGCTCATTGGTTGAATCGGGAAGCATGTCGCCCGCAAGTTGTTCGATTGTGAATTGATCGAACGGCATATCGTTGGCGATGGCATGGATCACCCAGTCGCGAAATGGCCAAATCGAACGTGGTCGATCTTTCTCGTATCCGTTGGTGTCGCTGTAGCGTGCCAAGTCGAGCCAAGGTCGAGCGAATCTTTCTGCGTAGTCCGCCGACGCGAGAAGTTTGTCTACCAGCTTGCGATAGGCGAGTGGGTCGTCATCGAAAAGAAATTGATCAACCTGTTCAGGAGTCGGAGTTGTCCCGCAGAGGTCAAGGTAAAGACGCCGGATAAGCGTCGCTCGATTTGCTCGAGGGCTGGGACGCAAGTCATTGTGTTCCATCTGCTGCAGCAAAAATTGATCGATTTCATTTTGGCACCAGCCAGCATCCGTTACCGCTGGGGGCTTCGGTTTGGTTGGTGGGACAAACGCCCAATGCTTTTCGTATTCACCTCCCGCCGTGATCCATCGGCGTAAAATCGAGATTTCCTCCTCGCTCAATGGTTCAGTGGGAGGCATCCGCAAGTCTTCAT
This sequence comes from Rubripirellula sp., assembly GCA_029213145.1. GTDB lineage: Bacteria > Planctomycetota > Planctomycetia > Pirellulales > Pirellulaceae > Rubripirellula. The sequence goes on from JARGNK010000068.1 coordinate 24,736, forward strand.
CGTCACTCCTCACACGAATGAATAACTCACTCTGTTCAGGATTACCGGCGAGGAGTGCAGCGTACCCACCACGATCAAGGGTGGCATCTTCCTGCGAATCCAAACGCAAATCAGCCTCCCGTGCATTCGCGTCAGGACCATGACATTTGAAGCAGTGCTTCGCGAGAATCGGTCGAACCTCGTTGCCAAAATCGGGAGCCGCACCCTCCCCACCGGGTATTTCACTGCCGGTACTGCTGGATACGGTACTGTTGGTTACCTTGCCAGAATCAGGATTTTCTGCGCGGACCAACTGAGCTGGCAGAGCGAGACCGACAACGGCGAAGAAAATGAGCGTTTTGATCATGTGCTCAGTTTAACCACCCACTGCGGGGACTACAGCAGGTATCTTTTTGCCGCGGCGAACTGCCACTCGCTTCAAGACGCTATCGGGCTTCACGCGCCTGCACCGCACCGCCGTAAATCTCGTGCGCCACTAAAGTCAACATGCCGAACAGCAACGGAAAAATGTAATAGAGCAGCCGAAAAATCAGCACCGAGGCAAGAACCGACTCCCCAACCGAATCTTTCAGTAGGGTCAGCAAGATAAGCTCCAGAACCCCCAGACCACCAGGAACCTGCGTCAACATCGACACTGCGATACCAACCAGGTAAGCCGCCAGCACAATAGCAAACGGAACCACCGAATCACCCGGCAGTACGAGGTAAAGAGCTGTTGCGGAGATCAACAAGTCAACAGCTGCGACAGAAGCTTGCACAGCCATCAAGCCGGGCTCGGGCGGACGGAGGTGAAGCTGTCCAATCGGCCACGGCTTACGCCACAAAAAGCAGACCATCAAATAGCCGATCGCCAACGAAAGCAGGATGATGCCGAGAGTTCTTGTTCCAAAGGGCAAGGAAACCTGGTCTGGCAGATCAACTGGTACCAAGACGAGGACCGTTCCTCCCAAAAACCAAAGCCCACTCCAAAACGTCAATCCCAGAATCGAAATCATCACCACGATCTGACTGGGAGAAAGTCCCCACCGAGTGTAAAAACGAAATCGAATCGGCGTCGCCGCCAACAGCGTGCCCAAATTGTTTCCCAGCGAGTAACCAAGAAACGAGACCATTGCGACCCGTCTGAGCGGTAGCGAGCGGCAAAGATACCGCAGTGCCAGCAGGTCATAACTAATTAGCAAGCCGTAGTTCAACGCAATCAACAATGCAGCGAAAAAGAGATAGATCGGCGGCACGCCGGTCAATCCCGCCATGAATTCTTCCCACGTAATGCTCTGCGCTTCGTTGACCAGCAGGCGAATCGCCAGCAGAAACAACACGCCGGCGAGCGCCGGACCGGCCACTGCACGAAGTTTCTGCATAGATCACTTAGGAAGGAGATGGGAATTTTCGGGCACCGAGACACCAGAACCATAGCACGGCGGCCACGATGATGACTGGCGCTGCCGGTCAGCACAACCACGACTTCAGTGGCACTCAGTTTCGATGGCACCGCAGGCCGACCATGGGATCACGGGGCAAAAGCTGCGAATACCAGATCGAACCCTCCAGAGCACCCTCACACGAACGGTAGGCATGATGCAAAAAAGGTGCTTTAAAAGCCTCACCGGCAAAAAATAGGGGCTTGGGTCGAGAAAGGAAACGCGCCCCGGAGCAAATCGATTTCCCAGCAGCAACAAATCGGCCCAACTCATGCTCTGGCTCGTTTTCATCCCCTGCGTTAACCTGACCCTGAGTTCGCGGGAACTGAAGAATCCCACCCTAACTGATCAGGAACCGGCCCCTAGCTAGCCCCCTTGGTTCAAGCTCGCATTCACTTTTTTACCTGATGGAATGAAATGAAAACCGTTCGACATGATCTTGTCATCCTCGGTGGCGGCCCCGCAGGTTACGTCGCTGCGATCCGAGCCGCCCAACTCGGTATTGACACCGCTTGCATTGATGAGAATCCGCAGTTCGGAGGCACCTGTTTGCGAGTTGGCTGTATCCCCAGCAAGGCATTGTTGGAATCGAGTCACTTATACGAGGAAGCGACGCATGGTTTAAAAACCCACGGTGTGCAAGTCGGCGAGGTCACTCTCGATCTCGACGCGATGATGGCGCGAAAGAAAAAGATCGTCGATACGTTGACTGGCGGCATCGACATGTTGTTCAAAAAGCAGGGGGTGACCGCCTATCGAGGCCGTGGACGGTTTCGAGATATACATACAGTGCAGGTCGACGGCGACGAACCGATCCAAATCGAAGCGGAACGTGTTTTGATTTGTGCCGGTAGCATCCCCGCCAAGTTACGCAATGTTGCCGAGGATAATGATCGCATCGGCAATAGCACCACTGCGCTGTCATTTCCTGACGTTCCAAAACGTTTAGTGGTAATTGGTGGCGGCTACATCGGGATGGAATTAGGGAGCGTTTGGAATCGCTTGGGCAGCGAAGTCATTGTCTTAGAAGCCTTGGACCACATCCTGCCCGGAATCGACGGGGAACTTGCTGCATTGGCTCACCGCTCCTTTAAGAAGCAAGGGATCGAGATTCGAACCTCGACCTTCGTTGAATCGGCAACCCGTGACGGAGACCAATGTGTCGTCAAGGTAAAAGATGGCGATGACATTCATTGCGACCGAGTTTTGTTAGCGACGGGACGATGGCCAGCAACCGACGATTTGGGATTGGAATCAATTGGGTTAGAAACGGATGGCAAAGGCTTCATACCTGTCAATGCACACTATGAAACCTCCGTTGAAAACGTCTTTGCGATTGGTGATTGCATCGGCGGGGCAATGCTGGCTCATAAGGCAATGGAAGAAGCAATTGTTTGTGTTGAACAAATGGCAGGAATCAAAAGTCACATGAATTACGATGTGATTCCGGCAATCGTTTATACCCACCCAGAAATCGCATCCGTTGGCGTGACCGAAGAGCAGATCAAGGCAGACGGCGTTAAATACAAAAAAGGAGTTTGTCCATTCGGCGCAAATGGTCGTGCAAGAACCTTGGGTGACATCGATGGACGTGTCAAAATTCTGGCCGATGCCGAGACGGACCGAGTGCTGGGCGTTCATATTATTGGGTCACGAGCAGGTGACTTAATCGCAGAAGCGGCGACCGCAATGGAATTTGGCGCCAGTAGCGAGGACATCGCGCGAACCTGTCACGCTCATCCGACCCTTGCCGAGGCGGTTCATGAAGCTGCCATGGGAGTCGAAGGCCGAGCGATTCACACCGCTTAAACTGGTCCACCGCGATACGCCCTACCGCTGCGAAATTTTGATCCAACAGGAAAAATCGTACTCGCCCAAATCCGAGGCGAGCATCGGTCAGTCAGTGATCGCCCCGCGGCACCGCGGAAGGTTTCCAAAACGGTCCACAAAAAACGTCTGATTGACTCAGTCATGGCGGGCGGCAACCAAAAACATTCGCTATGTTCGTTATCGATGGTTTTCAATTATGCCGCACCTGAAAGGCAAAAATGCCCGCATCGGATCACTCTTCGCAAGCTGAGATCTCGAATCGGCCTGTCGGCGTCACCATTTTTGCCATTCTCCACTTGTTGTTTGGCGCAAGTGGATTGGTCATCGCAATTTCGACCCTAGTTTTCTCAGCGATTGGAGGTGCAGTAGATTTTGGACCGGTCCCGCTCGGGGAAACAGTGGATCAGCCAGCCTACCGATTGGTCACCGGAGTGATCGGAACATTGGATTTCTTTCTCTGCACGGCCCTGTTAGCGGCTGGCTTGGGCTTACTCAAAATGCGTGGGTGGGCACGGCAAGTATCCCTCGTGTACGCCGTCTACACGATAATTGCAGCTGCGGTTTCAAGTGTCGTGCAATACTCGCTTATCTACCTTCCACTGATTGAAAGAGTTGCTGGTGACGCGATCGGGAAAGAGGGAGCATCCGCGTTGGGAATCGTCTTGGCTGTGTCTGTGGCGTGCATAGGAATGATCTACCCGCTCGCCATCTTGTTTTACTTTTTTCGGCCTGGAATCAGACGCAAATTTGCTGCTTAAAGCTTGCGAAATAATCTGGTTCAACCAAAGCGATGATTTTGCGAAATTCAGCACTTCGCGACCATCACTTCTCGTTTCCCGCCGATTGGGCCCGGGACACGTTGCGGAGTGAAACCGGCATCAGCGAGTGTTTGCCGAACTTTTCGATTCACGCAATAAGTCACGAATTTGCCACCGGGGACCAACATGCCACGCATTCGCTTGATGAAAGGAGTTGACCAAAGTTCTGGATTTACATTCGGCGCGAAAGGATCGAAATAAATCGCGTCAAATCTTGTTTCATCTGGTGGATGCCAATCGATCGCGTTGCAATGCTCGATCGTCACGTCCTGCAGCGGCTCAAACGCACGTTGGTAGCGACCTGCGGTAAGCTCCGGCCCTAAAGAAGCTCGCCAGGCACAAAAATCAGAAGCTAGCGAAGGCTTGGTCAAAAACTCATCAAGCTTCAGCTCCTGCAGGATCTCAGCGGGTAGCCAATTGTTTTCGATCGCCACGTAGCGTAGCTCGCAGCAATGAACAATCGCCGCGTCCAGCGTGGCCAATAACCCCATTCCCAAGCCGAGTCCGACTTCCAGAACAGCGGTGGTCTGCCGGCGTCTCAACCGCTCACTAACACCACTATTATCGAGGTAAACGTGCTTGGTTTCCGCGAAACCGCCCGAGGCACTATGAAAAGCCACCCCGGTGACCGGATCGATCAAAGTACGGCTATGATCATCTGTCATTTGGATTGACCAGCGGGTTCCTTCGATTGGCGTGGTCGGCCGGCGTCGTCTCATAGCCCTGATTATGAAAATTGAGTGAATGAAAACCGCATTTCGGCGGGCGGCAAATACGGTGGTTTGCTTCTAGATTCGCCGCAATCATATAATAAGCTCGTATTCGTAGAATAACCCGGTATCTTCAGAGGCGGCTCCACGTCAGGATGGCAACTTCAATGGAGCGATTTATCATTAGGCTCCGATTCCCGAAAAATTCAACCCTCGCACCTGGATGCTCTCTTGATCGTTCCTACCGACAACCATGATGGTAATCCCGAATCCAAAGAGGTGCCGCACGGTAAAGTGCAAGATCCAAAGACACGCGAGCAGCTTCTTAACAAAATCGGGAATGTTCGAAAGCAGTTGAACCTTGTCATCCGTGGCAAGAGTGATGTGATCGATTCCGTTTTAATTGCAATGCTGGCAGAGGGCTCCGTTTTATTGGAAGACGTCCCCGGCGTTGGCAAGACCACTCTGGCAAAGTCTGTAGCGGCCTTGATCGATTTAAGTTTCCAGCGCGTGCAATGCACTCCCGATCTATTACCCGCAGATATTTTGGGAAGTTCAATTTTTCAACCCGGTGCGGGCACCTTTGAATTCCGCCCGGGTCCGATTTTCTGCGACCTATTGATTGCAGATGAAATCAACCGAGCTTCGCCACGCACGCAGAGCGCGTTGCTGGAGGCGATGGCGGAGGGTCAGGTTACAATCGACGGGCAGCGATACGATTTGGAACAGCCATTCATCGTGATCGCGACACAAAACCCAAGTGGGTACGAGGGCACCTTTCCTCTTCCCGAATCACAATTGGACCGATTCCTGTTGCGATTGTCGATGAATTATCCGGATCATGAAAACGAAGTTGAGTTGCTTCTGGATCAACCAACCGATGATCCGAATTTCCATCTCGACCCGGCCATGCATCGAGATGAGCTGATTAGCTTGCAACGGATTGTGCGAGAGACCAAGGTGGATCGAAAGGTTGCAAATTATGTGGTTGAATTAGCGAATGCCACACGCCGCGATTCCCGCTTAAAAGTTGGCTGCAGTCCGCGTGGTTCAAAGATGCTCGTCCGCGCGGCCCAAGCTCGAGCAGTCTTGCTGGGTCGTGAGTTTGTCGTGCCTGATGATGTCCAAGAATTAGCGGCTGCCGTCGTCGCTCACAGGATTGCGCTGAGGAGCGTTTCTAGCGGCTCAGAAGAAGCGACCCACATCATCTCAGAATTGATCCAACAGACTGAGGTGCCTGTTTGAATCGCCGGGTATTTCATGAAGCTGTTCCACAACGCGAAACAAAGCGAGGGAAGCAGCAACGGGGCCTGATCGCATGGCTAGGTGCGATCGCGCTGTTCCCTTTTCGTGTGTTAGCCAGTCCGTTCCGGCTGTATGTTCGTATCCGGCAAAGCATGACCGCCGCCTCAGTGACCGTGCTATTAATTTGCATCGTGTCGCTGAACATAGTGTGGGGTTATCCCTGGAGCGGCATGTTCGCAGCCTGTTTGTCGTTGCTACTTGTTGGTCGAATAACGAACTGGCTAACTCGACCCCGTTTAGAAATCGGGTTTTCGTTGCCCCGCTCAACACCCGCCGGACAGCCCTTCGCCGTAGTAACGCATGCAAAAAACATTGGTTACCTACCGGCGATGACCTTGCGGATCGGGTTTAAGGCACCGAGAAAGCGGCGTGCGAACGCAGGATCGGGTTTTTCATTGCGGGAACCGCATGCGATTTCTCTGATCCAACCAGGCCAACGGATTCATCGCAGTGGATCGGTTCAATTTGATCGACGTGGTGTTCAAGTGCTGCCCGATTTAATTGTCACCAGCACCTTCCCCTTCCACTTGTTTCGATCATCGCAGCAATTTCAAACAGTCACCTCGATAGCAGTAACTCCGAAGTTGATGGTAGGGGATGAGGATGATTTGACGCGAACGCTTTTAAACGCATTGGGGAACTGGTCTCACCGTTTATTGGCGGGCGATGCGCTGGATTACACGGGCAGTCGGGAATATGAAGTTGGAATGGCGGTCCGGCGATGGGATTTCTCATCCTGGGCACGCTTGGGCCGCCCCATTGTTCGCGAATTCCAATCCCCGACGATTCAAATGGTCACACTCGTTGTCGATACAGCTTGCGACCAAGGTCAGGATCCCTCCCAGATTGAGCGAGTGTTATCACTCGCTGCGACCGCAGTCACCGATCTGACACGCAAGTCGGTGCGAGTCGGGTTATTCATTCCACACGCAGAATCATCGAACACTCAGTTTTCCGAAGCGGGTTTGTCGACGGGTGATTGTGAATCGTTGTTAATTCGCATGGCAGATGCTCAGCAGGTCGAACCTGCGGAATCAAATCGACAGATTGAACGAGTCGTTGGACAAATGCGGCACACACCTCTGTTGATCCTCACGACGCGGAAAGAAATCGCGATCGACGCTAAAGCGTCGCAACTGACGGTCCTTCGAATTGACCCGGCTGAAAAAGAGCCTTCACGTCAGAAAAGCAGTCGTACTCAGCCGAGCACCGAACCTCAGCAATCCGCCACGAATCAGCGGCTCGACTCGGGGACAATCAACAAGCCGAATCACGACGTCGCATCCGTCCGCGAAGGTGCCGTATGACCGCACGCTCCAAACAATTCATCGCCCTGCTGATCTTTGTCCTGGCGCTTTTTGTGGGATCGACCTTTGAATCGTCGGCCGTTGTTTTATTGACCGTCGCGCTGACATATTTTTTGGTCTACGCCCAACGAAACCGAACGGTCGAACCAAGGGTTCGACCTTGGTGGATTCGATTGGGATCCCGCTTAATCACGACGATGACGATTCTCGCAATTGCCGCCTTAACCGTCGCATGGCGGATTGGCAATCAATGGAACGAGAATTTCAATGTTGTGTTTGCCGGCATTGAAATCCTGGCGCACTTCTGTCTTTTCATGATTCTGATGACGTGGATCATGTGGCCGAATCGAGGCCATGTCGCGATGTTGCCAAGCGGATTAGTCGCTGTGCTGCTTTGCGTAGCGGCGGGTGGCGGCAGTTCGTCTCTGGCGGCCCAAACAAGTGTTGCCCTCGCTGCCACCATCGGTTTCACGATTGCGTCCCAGATTATTCTGGGAATTCAGAATGGCACACAGGGTGAAGTTTTTGCTCACGTCGAAGATAACCAAACAACAAACAATTCGGGCCAATCTCGCGTCTGGGCGGGCCTGACCTTCCCGTTGTTGATGCTTTCTGTTTTGACAATGGCAACGACGACGATAGCGAACGCAACGAACCTCATACTGCCAACCATTCAGGACAAGCTACAGAAGCAACTCGAGGCAACTTTTGATCCTTCCAGTGAAGATGCATTGATTGGTGGCACACGCTACGTCTCCGGTTCACGCTTAGGTTCCATCCGCGAGCACATGATCGGATCCCCTCAGGACATCGCCCTGCGAATTAATTGCGAAGTCTCGCCCGGTTATTTACGCGGAACCGTTTTCGATCTTTACGGGAATCGCCGTTGGTACTCGGCCGCTCATGGCACGCATTCACGACGCATCAATCACCCCGACTTTTCAGACCGCCCTGCGCGTCGGACTGGAGCTGCTCGATTAACAACGGTGGAGGGTGCATCAAGTGGGCGCAATCGATTTTCGGTCCTCGAGTACGAATCGCCGCGGGTCGTATCGGTCGAAATTCAAAACGATCCACTCAAGGGTCAGACCGTTTTTCTACCGCTGCACACCCGCTGGATTGAGGCGGTTAGCGAGGAACTGGCGATTTCTTCTCACGACGTCGTCCAAGTGGGGAACATCGACATTAACTATCCTTACGTGGGAGGGGTCGGATTGACTCCGGTACCACAAACCTTGACCCCGTATAAACGGAATCTTTTGTTGGAGGTTCCAGACCGGGTTGATCAAATTACCAGGAGCGTGTCTGACCAAGTTTGCGGCACCGCGAGCACGCCGCGCAGTAAGGCGGAGGCGATCAGCACCTTCTTTCAGAAAAATTTTGTGTACAGTCTGAATGCCCGAGGTAGTGGTCGTGAAATCGACCCCATCGATCGGTTCTTGCGAACGCGTCACTCGGCTCATTGCGAATACTTTGCAACGGCGACTGTTCTGTTACTACGACAGGCTGGTGTACCAGCTCGATACGTCACAGGGTACGTCGCCGATGAGGTCACCGATGACTCACAAGCGTGGGTCGCTCGCAATCGGGACGCACATGCCTGGGCAGAAGCTTATGACGACATTACAGAAACGTGGTTTCCCGTTGAATCAACCCCCGGCCGGTCATATCAAACGATTGACGTTCGGCGAGAAGCTGAGGACGAAGCGAGCTTTTTTGATGTCTTCGGTAGTGACGACGACGCGAGTGATGGAACGCTGTTTGATCAGGCGTTTGGTTGGTTATTCTCGTTTCGCGTTACAGACCCATTGTTTGTGATCTTCAGAATTGCACAGTGGCCATTATTTTTTGCACTCGTATTCTTCCTCTGGTCACGTCGCTATCGAAATACGCAAAAGGGCGAAGCGGCACTCGATTACCAGAGTCGTAAAATGCTGAAGAAAGTTGATCGACGGGTGCGTCGCAATGCGCTAGTGCGACATCCAAGTGAGACCTTATTTCAATTTGCGGATCGGATTGATCTGATGATCTCTGACACAGCGACACCATTGCGTGACGATGCGAAAAAGCGGATGGGCGAGGCCGCAAACTGGTACCGAGAATATGCAAACGCGAGATACCAGGGAAAGGTACCTGAGCCGATCGCCTAGCGACAAAGGCAATCTCTAAGGGGACGCATGGTTGCGATTTGCCGATGGAACCGCCAGAACGATTCAATGCGTTGTTTCTCGATGAGACTCATCTCCGATGCTTGTTCCCTGAGTTGGGAGATGCAAACGAAAACAAGTTCCGGAACTTTCTTCGGAACCGAGTACTTGTAGATCGCCACCATGTTCCCGCATGATTTTCGCGCTCACGGGCAAGCCGAGTCCGGTTCCCCGCATGCCTTTGCGAGATTCAAACAGGGAAAATATTTTTTCCCGATCCTCCTTTGCCACGCCGGGGCCATTGTCAATTACATCGACCACCCATCCCATGGACGGACCAAAAGTAGTGCGCACGATGACCTGCGATGGCTCCTTGTCCTCAGATTCAGAAATGGCAGCATCAGAAACGGCTTGATCCGATTCGAAATCGTGTTCTCGAACTTGCTGGGCGCAGGCGTCGATGGCGTTGGTCACAAGATTCAGAATCGCACGATGGATCGCATCGGGATCGAAAACGGCCAGTGGTATCGCTTGGTCAAGATCGCCGGAGAGCAAAACTTCTGATTCATCAGCTCGTGTTTGCATGAGCTCGAGTACGTCCCGGACGGTGTCATTGAGATCAGCTTCGACTTTGTCGGGCGTCCGCTCTTTCGAGAAGGTCAGCATATCCATAACAAGGTTGGAAATGCGTTCTTGATTACGGTCAACGATGCCCCATCCCCGTCGAACGGCGTCCGTGTCATGTCGGTCGAGACCGGCTTCGATCAAATAACTGCCGCCACGGATTCCCTGCAGGATATTTTTGACGTGATGGGAAAGAGTTGCGATGGTTTGTCCCATCGCGGCCAAGCGTTCACTTTGCACTAAGGCCGAATAATAGGTGGTATCTTCGATCGCTAGAGCAGCTTGATGGCCAATCGCGGTAATCAATCGCAAATGGTCGTCAGTGAAACGCTGTTGGTTGCCGCTGGCGACCAATTTCCCCGGCGGTGTATAGGTGTCGACATATAAAGCTCCAACGATGTCGTACCTTCCCTGTAATGGAACGCACAACGCTTCACGAACGCCACCTTGGACAATCGATGCTGTCGCATCAAATCGAGAGTCTTCTTTGGCATCACTCGTTCTGACACCCTCCTTCTGGTCAATCACATAGTCAAGGATGGTATGACTAATGCTGATGCGGCGATCACTTTTCGAATCGGCTCCAGCGCGGTCACAGCGGGCAGCTGGCTGCAGATTACCTGATTCAGGATCGCGGAGCATGATGCAGCCTCGGTCCGCTTCAACCCAATCGAAAACAAGTTGCAGGACGCGGTCAAGCACTTCATCAAGATCACCAGTCCGACCAACGGCAATGGCCGTCAAGTACATCACTTCCAGCGAACGGTCACTCTCGTTTCCTTCACGTTTCCCTTTGAGTTGTTTCGAATCGGATCCAGAATGGGAGATTGACGATACGATTCGGCTACCGTCGAGCCTTTGGCTTTTTCGAACGATATCGATACTGTGAGCCGCATCCATCGCACTTGGCTGTCCAGTACCGGTAAAGATCATCATCGTGGAACCGATTTCGATACGATCTCCACTCTGTAATTCTTTGCGGGCGACCGACTCACCATTGACCAGCGTTCCATTACTACTGCCCAAATCCAACAATTCGCACTTGCCATCGTCTGCAACCGCGATTTCGGCATGGGCGCGTGAGGCTTCCGAGTCGATCAGTTGAATATCGCTTCCGGTTTCACGACCGATTCTTCGACTGGGGGGGAAGAGCTGGAAGTGCTTTCCTTGATCATGACCGCGAACAACGAACAACGAGGGCATGACTGAACCACGCTGAGGAAGCAAACAGGTGAAGCCTTCGACAGAGGCCTGGCGGGTTTGGTCGGGGACGATGAACAGCAGACCCCGACTCGTCTAATAACAAACGGCTACCCAGTCTCATCGTTCGACCGCCCCTAGCATAGAATATCACGAAGCTGGCAGACAGGTGGCGGCGCGTCGCTAGCTGATCATAATAGAGAGGCGTTTTTGTCCGATTGACTCTTGCCTGGGATCCTCCATTGGTCGAACCACCTCCTCGCGAATCTGAAGACGATACTGCCGCAGCAGAGCAATTGGTCGAGTCGTGCCGCCGCATCCGCGAGCAGGTTGGCCGAATTGTTGTTGGTCAAGACTCGGTGATCGAGCAGTTGTTAATCGCGATCCTGGCCCGCGGCCATTGTTTGCTTGAGGGAGTGCCTGGGCTTGCGAAAACGCTGATGGTGCATTCGTTGGCGGATTCGATGGACCTGAATTTCCGGCGAATTCAATTC
>JARGNK010000069.1 GCA_029213145.1 Rubripirellula sp.
ACTAAGTGGCACCTTCTTTGATCAATTTGATCAGATCTTCGGTGTTCATTTTGGCAGCTCGGTCGGAACCGTCTAACACACCGGCGACCAACTCGCGTTTGTCGGCGTGCATTTCCAAAATCTGCTCTTCGATCGTCCCCTCAGCGACCAACCGGTAAACAGTGACCGGTCGTTCTTGCCCGATTCGGTGCGCTCGGTCAGTCGCCTGATCTTCAACGGCCGGATTCCACCACGGATCAAGGTGAATCACGTAATCGGCCCCAGTCAAATTCAAACCGGTCCCCCCCGCCTTGAGTGAGATGAGGAACAACTCACCTTCGCCTTCTTGGAATGCATCGACACGACGCTGCCGCTCTTTCGCGGGTGTCGCCCCAACCAGGTACTGATAGTCGATCGATTTCTTATCCAAAGATTCGCGAATCACATCAAGATGCTTCACGAACTGACTGAAAATCAGCGCCCGGTGCTGACCTTCACGCAACTCGTCGATCAACGACATCAGCAAAGTCAATTTCGCGGAACCTTGCCCCCAACTCGGGTCGACTAACTTTGGATGACAGGCGATTTGCCGCAACCGAGTCAACCAAGCAAGCGTTCGAATTCGCCGCTGGCCCGCCTGACCCTGCGCTTCGCCTGCTGCATTGAGTTCAGCCAAGGCTGACAGGCGAGTGTCCTCGTAAATTTTGCGTTCTTCCGCACTTAATTCCGCCTGCAGTGTAATTTCCGTTCGCGGTGGCAACTCTTTCAGCACACGGCTCTTGGTACGACGCAGAATAAAGGGCCGCATCAGCCTAGCAAGAGATTCACGACGGTCGGGATCTCTGTGACGCTCGATTGGTTCAGCGAATCGGTTACGAAAACGATCCCATGAACCGAGCAACCCAGGGCTGATTGTGCGGAACAAACTCCACAACTCCCCGAGATGATTCTCCAGCGGAGTCCCCGATAAACCGATCCTCCAATTCGCCTCGATTAATCGAACCGCTTGAGAAGTCTTGGTTTGCGAGTTCTTGATGAATTGAGCCTCGTCAAGGACCAAGGTGTTCCAGCGGACAGACGAGAAATTCTTCACGTCACGTTGCAACAATTGGTAGCTAACAATGACCAAGTCGCCTGGGCCAGCCGACTCGACGAGTTTTTGACGATCGGCATCACGATATAAATGAGGCGACAGGTTGGGAGCAAACCGATGGGTCTCACGTACCCAATTCTCACCAACGCTGGTCGGTGCAACCACCAATGCCGGCCCCTCATCGGCACGGTTTACCAAGACACCAAGCGTCTGAACGGTTTTCCCCAAACCCATATCATCGGCCAACACTCCACCAACGCCCCAAGCGCTCAAACGCGACAGCCACTGATAACCATCGAGCTGGTAATCCCGCAACGTGGCATCCAAATCCGTCGGCTGCTGAGGGGTCCAAGCCGCTAAATCCTCTAATCGCTTCAGTGAGTCGTGCCAACGTGCAGAGGCCTCCAACGGCACATCGGTACTGATCAGTTCCTGCACCACTGGAACAGCGGCATCCGCGACTTTCAGTTCACCACGCTCGGCAACTAAAGCATCACCCAACTGCTGCAGTCGCCGTCGGAACTGTTCACTGATCCGAGCGAATTGACGATCGCCCACTTGGACCAGCGACCGGTTGTCACGGACTGCTGCCAACAACTCCGCTAACGGTACTTCCCGACCGTCGAGAGAGATCGAACCACTCAGCCCAAACCAGTCCCGACCATCGTCGATCTGAACCCGCAGTGCACCAGGAGTAATTTCTCCGCGCACACGAATCGACTCACCTTCCGGCCAAATCAATCGGGGCGTACTTTCACCGCCGTTATAAAATGCCGCCAGCAATTCCAGAGCCTGCTCATCGGTTTCCGCGACCCAACCGTACAACCCATCCGTGGTGAAGCGATCAAGATCAAACTGTTGGCGAATCTGATCGGCATGCTGTTTCTCTTGTTCCAGATCACGCCTCAGCCGCACTGGGCCAACATCGGTCAGGCAGGGCACAATCTGAGGTGCGTGCCCAGGCACTAATAAATCGCGGAAGCGTTCATCATGCATTCCCAAGGCGACGTGCACCCCGGCGCCGAGACGTGGTCGTAATTCGACCACCAACTCCGCTTGAATCTCCTCGATCGGGCCAGCCAGTTGCGGTGGCAGACCGACATGGAGCAACGAATCCAACGCGCCACATCCCACCGCAAAACGTGATGCAGCTTCGGAATCCAGCAACACATCATCGAGCGAGGAATCGAGCAGCACTGAGATAATGTCGGTTGCTCGCGGATCGCGCAACGTGCAAAGAATCAGGCGGTTTTGCTTCTTATCGGCCAACGCAATCAAGGGCTCCACCGCACTGGCTTGGCCGCAGATCATCTGGCACTGGCTGATGTCGACTTTCATCCCGCTGACCGCCAAGTGTGGCCGGAATAAAATGTCAGCCTTCGTTTCGTCATCGGCCGCTTCAGCACCTTCGGCTGCCACCTGCTCGGCAATATCAGTTTCAATCTCGCCCGATTCGTCTCGCTCTACCGGTTCAAGTCGGAATGTCAACTCAGCTGAATGAACCGTAATCGGCGTCGCCTTCGCGTCATCCCAACCTACACATGGGTGGCCTACCAGCTGCACAAGCGCCCGAAATTCGTCGTAGTGCTCTTCTTCGAATGAATAACTCGGCTTCGAAACCAAAGACGCGATCCGCCCATCGACTAAGCGGGAGGTAAAATCACGCCGCAACAGATCGTAAGGGCGAATCTCTTTACCCTTCGTCCAACCCTTCCCATTCTTTCGTGGCCGCTGCTCATATGGCTTGATGGAAATTGGGCTGTAATAGCGAGAGCTACCGAAACCGACCCGCCACTGCAACCGCGTCGTGTCGGGCGTTTCCGGCTCGGCAACCGCATCGGAAGCAACTCGCAGCAAGTCCTCGACCAAATCGCGGCCGGAAGCCAATTCGTCGACCTTCAGTTCACCAAAGAACTCAAGCACATCCGAGACGGAACGACGTCCTAGCTGCTCCTGAAGCCACCAAGCGATCGCTAGAGAGTGACAACACCCTTCCGTCTCGTCATCCTGGAAGTCGCGACAATCACACCCCGGAACGGCATTTACGGTCAACTCGTCGGCACCGTAATCGAACGACTCTTTGTCTTCGTCACGCTGCTTGCTGACGATAATCTCGATCGTTGATGCAACCGGCCGTTGACGATTACCTTTCACACTGAATTCGAGCCGAAACGACTCATTGATCTGATGAATCGTCGGCGATTCAATCGTCATCATTGCCGCCCGCTTGTCGAGCGACTCATCATGGGAATCGACCAACCGCTCTGCCGCTTCAGCAACTAATAAACCAAAGTCCCCGATGACGTCGTCGGACATCAAATCCATACCGTGCTATCCAATGCGAAGAAGATTCCAGACGTGGGCTTTCCTGCGCGGCCGACGCCAATTCGTTATTTTACCACGGCCAATTATTTATGGCAGGGGTTGACCGACCAGGAAACATCAATCAAACGACGTCCGTGAATGAATGGACAACCTTGGCCGCCAGCAAGTTAGTCCCTGTGCTAATCGATTACCAATTTTTCCCTTCGAAACGTCGCCGCTCACGCCCCCAATCATTGACCTCTTGCCTCGGAGTGAGAGCCAATCGCAATGCGGTGTCCCAGCTTCTGATTATCGGACCGCAAGAAACACCCAAAATCGCTCCTTGCGTCCGTGAGGTGGGTCCACCAGCCGAATCCAATTAAAACTACCCTTAAGAGGATAGGACGCTCGTCAACGTTATTTCCAAGCTGAACAATGCCTCGGACCGCAAAAGAATGGACGGTTGCGAGAACAGCCAACCTTTAGCATTCGAATTCTTTACCCCCGAATGCCAAAACTGATGCCCAACATTGAGAGAAGCGTGCTTCGGGACGCGACCAACCAGGAATGTTTCAATCTGTATCAGGGGGGACGAGGAAGAAGCCGAGCAGAAATCTGCTGCCAGCGACCTACTCGACAGGCCCATTGTTTCAGCAGAGCCTGCGACACTCGACCACGACCAAATGATGAGCAGTCCTTCCTAAACAGCCATCATTCTGATCGCTAACCGAAAGGCTCTCACCAGTTCCTGTATCGATACACCCGTCAGGCACTGACAAAAGACCGGTAACCGTGTCGTGAGGGGGTATGATTCATGAGAACGCCACCTTAACAGAAGATTCTATTCCTATGGTTCGCCCAATCTCCCTGCTCATTGTTCTTGCCTGCCTGTGCCTACCTGAAAATGCTGCCGTCTCGCAAACGGCATCCCAATTGCGTCGCGATCGACTGCAAGGGACGTTCGATATACAAAACGCCCAAATCGGCGAGCAACGGGTGCAAAGGCAAACTGAAATCAGCCGACTCGAAGAAGCACTGAGAACCATCGAAGATCGGTTGACCCGACTGGAAAGAAAGGCCGCAACAAGCTCACCGCTACCGCTCATCACGATGGCCGAAGCCAATGCCGGCGTCGAATTCGCCATCGCCCAATTGCGAGAAAGCGAACGACTCCATACCGAGGGCAAGATTACGGATGTCCTTTTAGCCCAGCATCGGCTTGATCACGTGCGAGCCGTGGAGCAACGCAAAACATCCAAGTTCGCACACGCTGATCGATTGATCGCCCTAGAAATGGAGTTGCTCTATTGTGAGCAGGCGTTGGAAGAACAGACGCAGCAACAGCGTCATCTGGAACGACTGGTCGCCAAAGGCTACAGTTCATCTGATGGCCTGAAGCAGATTGCGTATGATGTCGCAATCGCCAACAAACAGGTGCAACGAGCGCGTTTCCGACTGGCGGTCCAACAACGCTCGAGCGGGGAATTGAACCCGAAAACGATCCTTGAATCAGATGCCAGTACCGGCCAACCATTACCAAGCCCGACACCAGCCATTAAACCGAATCCCACAGACCCCAAAAACACAAAGACACCTTAATAACAGGGAAGCCGAGAATAACAGGGAAGCCGAGAATAACAGGGAAGACAATTGCGATCCAACTACCGCGAAGCTAGCTTCACCGCTAGCCGTTCACTGACAATACGCCGCACGAAAAACCAGCGGTTGCTGGTTAATGTAATATTTCCTCAACAACCAAAAACCATTCACATCAGGTAACAACGCAGATGCCCAAATTAACCATCGAAGGTCTCGGTGAATTCGAAGTCCCCGCCGGTAAACGTTTGACGCAGGCACTCGTCGACGAAGCTGGCACAGATCAACTGCATGCTTGTGGCGGTCAGTCGAAATGCACAAGCTGCCGCGTCCAATTCTTTGACGGCGAACCAGCAAGAATCACCGAAGCAGAAAAAGAAACCCTGCGAGTTCGAGAAGTCACCGAAACGGGCGTGAGACTAAGTTGCCAAATCACCTGCGACCAGGACATGACCGTTCGGCTAATCAGCCGACTGGAGGGGAGTGGTCGCGCCGATCAAGGCTCACCCGTAAGCGATCACATCGAACCGAGTCCCGTCTGGACCGACCGGGAATGATAACGTGTCAATCGAACCAACTCGTCAACACCTCATCCATCCAACACTGGCCGCGTTGATCAATGAAACCAACGTGGCCGCCGGTCGGGGCGACTACCAATCGAGCCATCGGTGACCAGTCTGCCGCTTCATCGGTAAAGCATCCAATCGGAACTATTGGATCGTCTTCTGCGACCAGCACTAGGGTAGGGATCGGAAGTTGGTGCATTACCCGCTTTGCGGAAGATTCGCGGTAATACTCAGCAGCGTCACTAAAACCACTCAGCGGTGCTGTAATCTGTTCATCCAGTTGCCAAAGCGTTCTCGGCGTGCCCCTTTTTCGGTGCCGCTGATAATCCTCTCGCTCGGATACTTTGTCGGGAATTCTCGTCAGAAGCGATCGAATAAAATAATAGTTGTACGGCCGCATCCGCCAACGATTCATGTTGTGACTGCAACGGGTCAGATCCAACGGCGGCGCAACAACTGCGATCCGTTCAAGACGTGAAAACCACTCGGGAGTCGAGTCGATGCCCGCTCCCACGCGACCGACCGCCCGCAGCGCTTGATTGCCACCTAACGAGACTGCAGTCATCAGCAACGGACCCGATGAGGAGATTTCGGCCAGACGCGTCAACGCCGCCATCACATCATCACTGCGTCCCGCATGAGTCACTTGCCTGCAAAGTGTCGCTGCGGCACCACAACCCCGCATGTCCATTCGAAATACCCGAAATCCACGCTGGAACCAATGCGTCGCCAAACGCAGCATATAAGGCGATTGATGACACCCCGACAGCCCGTGCACCAACAGCATGGAAGCATCCCCCGCCTGCCAACAGGATGGCCGATCCTCATGCAGGACGATTGCGTCACCGTCAGGCAAATCGACAAAATGCTGCTGAGGGCTCAAAGGTGTTGCCGGGACCGACCTGACACCGACCAGCGTTTGCAAATGACCTCCCCGCAACCAGCGGTGGGGTTCAAAAAGAGGCGGCTGAAACTCATTCATCTTTCCGTGTACGATCTCCTGTTATGAATACTATTCGCTCTTTCATCTCGATCCCCTTGGCGAAAGATGTACTCCGCGGCGGCGTCCGGTTACTCCAACGGTTAAGCCATCCCGGTGACGGAATCAAGTGGGTGCCTACCGATAACTTTCATCTCACTCTCAAATTCCTGGGTGAAGTGGATAATACGGAAGTTCCCAAAGTGTGCCAGGCAATCCGAGAAATCTGCCAACATTCGACTCCATTCGAACTCTCGTTTGCCGGCACCGGCGCGTTCCCAGATATTTCACGAGCTCGGGTCGTGTGGGTCGGCATTGACGATCCCAGCGGAGAACTGACCCGTCTCGCCACGGAACTCGACAAAAAACTGGCTGACCTCGGTTTCAAAAGAGAATCTCGTGACTACACACCCCACCTCACACTAGGACGCACCAAGAGTGGCAGTCGCCGGGCCAATCCAGAAGTGATCGAACGACTCCAGCAAGAACAGGATGTCGATCTCGGCATTATGCAAGTCAGTGAACTTCACCTCATGGCCAGCTTTCTCGACAAGCAAGGGCCAACGTACCAAGTGATGGACACGATCGAATTGGGCTAAGGTGAATTCGGCAACGATATCAATGGTGAAACGTGCCGAAAAAACGATGGATTCGTGCGAACGAACGCTCGATGATGGATGACGCTGCCGGGGCCCTCGAGCAAACAGCGGCCTCGTATCACTCTAGCAAGGTCCTACTCTGCCTGCCCTCGCAAGAACCTGATCACCAGCGGTGGAGCATTCCTTAATTGGTGATCTCGAACGGAATGCTTGCTTGTCCATACTTTTTGCCAACGACATCTTCCATCGTTAATTGCAGCCGATAGGTTCCCGCAGAAAGCTGGGCGGGCAAATGCATTTGATAGGCGATGAAATAGTCACGCAAATAATTGGACGAGATCTGTTGATCCTCCGGTAGCAACTGAGAGACGACCTTCTCATTGGACTCATTGAAGATGTCGTAACTCCCCTGCAAGTGTGTCTCAAAACCTTTTTCCTGCTCCTTCACGGTAAAGTTTTCAATCTCGCAGTAGAGAATGACCTGCTGACCAGAATCAAATCGATTCCCCGTGAAAGTGGTGATCTGTCCGTAGGACTCAATCTCGGTGCAAAAAGCAAGCGATCGCACTTCGAGTGAATCAGTGGCTGCAGCCGCGAATTTTGCTGCTTCGCGAATCTGAGGGAGCGCCGCAGTAAACCGGCGGCCTGTGACGGGATGGCCCTGCGGATCAATCATTGTCCACAGCCCCAACATTTGATGCCGCAAAAATTCCTGCTCAAATCGCGGCAAATCATCCATTCTTTCAACCGCCCCATCCGGATCACCAGACAAAACCATCAGGTGACGCACTCGAATTAGACGACTCAATCGCTCAGATTCACTCTCGCCTTCCTTAGGCTTCGCTAATCTTTTCAAGATTGAAGCGTACAGAACGCGATCTGAGAGCTGACTTGTTAATTCGGTGGGGTCGACATCAATCTGCAAGCTTGAATCAAGTGCCGCGCGGGAAATCGCTCCAGCCTCACGAGGATCGCCATCGGCCGAAACCGTCCTAATCAAAGGATCAGATTCCCCCCCCACACCGACCGCGGCTTGGACCATGGGAGCTTCCACTTCCGTCATCACTAATGGTGATTCCTCAAGAGCACGTGAAGCCGGTTCAGCAGGTGCTGCTGAAACCTCGTCATTCAATACGGGTGGATCGATCGGGGCCTTTTCGCTTACCGCAACCGCCGGGGACGTTTCCGTTGGGGAATCAATTCGCCCTGGTTCAGTTTCGGACATTGTGTTGGTCTTTTCGGGAAGCGCAGGCACGTCATTCACTTCACTGGCAAGCTCGATCTCATTGGGCTCGGCTGTTTGATTCGCCCGAAGGGCAGTCGCTGCCGCCAAACGCCGCAAAGCCTCGCGTTGGACTTCGGGAGGATAATCACGAAATGCGCTCATCAATTCTTTCGATTCCGAATCGGGCAGGTTTGCCACATCGCGATCAACCTGGGCGGCCTCGCTCTTGGCGGCCTTCGCAGATAGCGGTGTCTCGTTCGAACCCTGATCATCGCTCCGATTCTCTTGATCACTGAGGGTCCGTTGAGCGTTATTCGAGTCCCCACCTTCACTAGTGGTGCGATTGCTAGCAGTGCGTGTCACGTGGGGTGAGGCATCGGATGAACTTGCCTTCGACAAACTCGACGAATCCTCACGCGTCTTGGTGGTTGCCAAACGCTGCTTCGGTTCATCCAGCTTCGGAAACTGATCGTCCGGTTCACTCGTAATCCGGAGGTTGCGAGCAAACCGCTCTGTGGTCTTACAACCCGTCAAGCACACGGCGGTGAAAGCTAGAACCAAAAGGATTTTTCGCATTGCAGGGTGCATCCGTGCCTCGCTTGCAAGTCTCACGCGTGAAAAAATTAGATGGGCATTCCGGGAACTCCGGCGCCAAGCGTGGCGACCATACCTAAAAGCGTCATGCCGCCACAAGTCGAGACCTCGCCCCCCCGACCTTACGACAATCCACTGCAAATCACGATATTTTGGCTGCCGAATGCATCATCCCCACAGACCTGGGATGCCCAAACAAAGACACCTGGGATGCCCCAAAAAAACAGCCTGGGCCCCCCATAAAAAAACAGCCTGGACGCAGTCGCCCAAGTCGACTGCAGTGCCAGGCTGCTCAAGTTTCATGTTTAATGACTGAGAAATGCTGGTCGCGGGCCAGCATCTAGTTTAGTTAGGCCAGCGTTTCTTCTAATGCGTCTTGCTCCGCTGCGACTCCTTCTTCGCCTACAAGGTCTTCTTCACCTTCTGTCTCTAACTGAATCAGGCCGAGCTCTTCAAGCTGATCGTCGTTGAGCTGGTAGTAACCGAGGGCTCGGATGACCTCAAGCACCTCACTGCAGGTAGGAAACATTCGTCCGGCATCCCGTTTGTAATCGTCCATCGCTCGCATGAACTCAATTTCTTGCTCGCTGTAATCACGCTCGCAAGTGGTTGGATCGATATGACGACGACGTTGTTTTTTCGGCCGAGGAGTTGCTGCCTGGCTTGCTTCGCCTTGCTCCGAACGGCGGTCCTCACGACGTCGGTCCATAGTGATTACGGTCTCGTCAGCGATTTGATCTGAAGTCGAAACAGCCATGTTATTATTCCTTGTAAAGAAGGTTAAAAAGCGAGGTGCTGCGGGTGCCCCGTCGCAGCAAAGCTTTGAGCGGAAGGGTGGCAAAAAAACGTAGCACACCGATTAGGTAAGAATGGCGATTTCGGGTGCCTTTTCTGCACAGATAACCGCTATCGATCAGGCAAGATAGCTGACCATGGGGGTTGTGACGGTTGTACAGCCGGCAAGGAGCGTTTCTCGCCTGACTCCAAGTGACATCAGCCGCCACACCAGATTCTTCTAGAACGAGATCTACGCACTAGGCATCCACCTCTTGGCCATGGCAGCCACCAAAACGGGCACCCCAATCGCTACCGCCAAAGCCAGCGGGAGCCATTGGTGACGTTCCGCGTAATCTCCTAGCGCCGAGTAAGCCACCGCGATGCCCAGATTGCTGAGCACGACCGCAGGCAGAAACTTCCTCCACGACAATTGATGGATTCCCGCCATCAAAACGGCCGCCTCGGCAAACACCGGCATCGCGCGGGTGAACACCAAAACGGTAGGCCCGTACCGATCGCTAATTTCATGCACGCGATTCAAATCCTCAGCGCCGGTAAACCACAAGGCGAAGGGTTTTCCGTAGCGGCGAGCCAATCCGAAACCAACGACAGCTCCCAGATTCATCCCAACCCATGTCGCAAATGTGCCCAGCATCCAACCAAGCTGCCAACCACTGAGCGTACTGATCACGCTCGACGGCACTGGAAGCAACACATCGGTTGCTAACAAACCGATCACCAAAAAAGAGGTGACCAATGGCGACGGTGGGTTCTGGGTGAAGCCACGCAGCCAATCTTCCAAGTGACCACCAAAAAACAAAAATGGCACGACCGGAATCAGCAGCACAACGCACATGAGCGGCAAGGTGCGAATGAGTTCACGCACGATTCGCCTCAGCAGACACTCCGGTGAACTTGCTGTGGGGAATAAACTCGTCCCGCTTCCGTCGCTCAGTCGAGTGGAACATCGTGGTACTCCAATGCCCATTCACGCATAAATCGAACGTGGCTCGGATCAATTCGGTAAACGACTAATTCAGGATTATCGATCGACCCCAGGTAGTTGCGAAGAAGTGGATTCGAATCCCAAATCTGCTGCAAGCACTGCCGATCCTCCAGGACATGCGCCACTCCCGTGATCCGAACCTGATCATGCTCGGCATCCAAATAACAGAGTTCGACTTTTGGATTAGCCTCTATCTCTGCCGTTTTCCGGTACCTCCGAAGATTCGCGACGTAAACGGTGAACCCATCGGTGCGGACAGGTGAAACGGGGCGTAAACGCGGCTGATCTCCATCCATCGTCGCCAGATAGGGAAATCGGTCGGATTTCAACACAGCCTCAGCAAGTGACTTCACTTCGCCGGGCTGAATAGGATCGGGCGTTGGCTTGTTCATGCTGAAATTGTACCAATGTACTTGAGCCACAAGCACAAACGTCTGACCACAATCCAATGCAGCGACCTGACGTGTTCGGATCGATTCAGCAACGGGTTAAGCTGAACCGGTTCCCGCCGCAGCTGTGTCGATCGCTAGGCGTAACTCCCGAACAAAATCCCCCACCGCATTTGCCGCACCGATTTGATCGGCCGCTTTGGCGACTCGCCGCACGATGGCGGAGCCTACGATCAAGCCATCAGCCACAGGTGCCAACTGAGCGGCTGTTTCCGGTCCACTGATTCCAAATCCAATGCAAATGGGCAGCTCTGTTTGCTCGCGGAGCCAGCCGACGTTGTCCACCAAATCGGGCGGTAGTTCACTCCGCTCACCAGTGATTCCGGTGACCGAAACGTAATAAAGAAACCCAGACGAACTTTCAGCAATCTGCACCTGCCGTTCACGGGGCGTCGTCGGTGTGACCAGCTGGATCAAACTGAAATCAGATTGCTGGCAGATTTCCGCAAACGGCGCTGCCTCCTCGACCAACAGATCCGGGACGATCGCGCCGGCATACCCAGCAGCCTTCGCTCGGTCAACGTAGGCCTGCAATCCAATCCGATAGATGATGGCGTAGCTGACCATCGTCACCAGTGGCATCGAAACATCATTCGAAAGCGAGCTCCCGAGATCGAAGACTTGCTGCAGGCGAAACCCCTGGTCCAATGACCGCTGGTAGGACGCTTGAATCACGGGACCATCTGCAATCGGATCACTGTACGGGACACCGACTTCGCACAGATTCGCGCCCGCCGCCTCGGCAGCTCGGATCACCTCGGCAGTGGTTTCGATGTTAGGGTCACCGGCTGTAAAAAAAGGCATCAAAGCCTTTTGGTTCTCAGTTCGGAGCCGGGCAAATAATTGGTCAACAGCAGACATAAAAATACGCCAAGACAAGGCAGGACAAACAAAGGTCGCAGGGCAGGGCAGTGGACACCAAGTGCGTTATCCGCGACCCAAATTTTTATTCATATTTCGTTTGTATTGTTCAACACCGGGCTGACCGTAAGGATTGACTCCTAACAGCCGCCCCTCAATCACCGTCGCGATCATCAGCATTTGGAACAACTGACCAAGGGTATGGGTGTTGATTGAGGGCAGAATGAGATTGGTGGTGGGCCGACCATCTTCATGCAACGCGTCATTGGTCCCCTGGATCGCCGCACTCATGATTTCTGGCAAGGTTTTATCAGCGATATCGTTAAGCGTGTCCTGATTCCGGTCACTATTACCAACCCCCAAATGATCACTGCGATAGTTTTCAACAATGATGTTATTGAAAACCTTATCGTTACGTCCCTGCTGATGCTGCTGGTGACGGCTATGAAGGTCACGTGTATTCACCGTTGTCAACGGAGTGACCCCTAAACCATCTTTACCATTGGATTCAGCGAGCAGTTGGTCATACCACAAGCCAACCGATTCCAAAGCCTTACTCCAAACACTCATCACGCGGATCGTTTTTTGCCGATGAACATGCAACAGGTGGTTCACAGCAACGTACTGCAGCACAACATTTTCAGATACCGGTGCGGTTTTGAAGTGCTCGTTCATCGCCACGGCACCCTCAAGCAACTGCATGCAGTCGAGCCCCAAGAAGGCTGCTGGCATCAACCCAACGGCTGACAGAACGCTGAACCTACCTCCGACACCATCGGGAACATTAAAGATTTCACTACATCCCAGTTCCGTGGCCAAATCATGAAGTTTCCCAGACTCACCGGTCACGGGAACAACCAACCGCGATAACCATTTTTCCGCATCGGCCCCGAGTGAACATTCCAGGGCGGCTAAAAATTGGCGGAAGGCGACCGCCGTCTCCATCGTCCCGCCGCTCTTGCTAATCACAACAATCGCCCAACGATTCTCCGCAGCTGTCTCACCGTAACCACCTGCAGCCAATCGACTCAGCAACGCCGAACTGGCATCGTTATCGACATTATTTCCTTCAAAATAAACTCGCGGCTTACTCCCCCGACTGCCTCGCGAAAGTTCGTTATGAAAGGGATCACAACAGGCATCCATCATCGCCCGAGCGCCCATGTAAGAGCCTCCGATGCCAAGCACCGCGACCGCGTCGATCTCATCGTGCATCCCATTGGCAACTTTGAAAATCCTGCCCAGTTCAGATTGTTCACGGTCGCGTTCGTAGGCAGCGAGTTGCTCCTCCGGCAGCCAAAAGAATCGGGCGTCAAGCGGATCTTTCTCGCTCGGAATTTCCCCGCTGTCGTACTGCTGCCGGTCGATTTCGACCATTTCCGATCGGAGTGCCTCGAGTTGCGGCGTCAGTTCGTCCAACTGCTCCTGCGTGATGCCGAACTCAGGATGGATGCTGCCGGAAGCGTCAAAACGCAAAAGACTCATCAGAAAGGGCTCCACTTCAAGAGGCGACCGAGATGCAACGCAGAATCATCAAATAAGTTAGCTGATCGGCCCGGTTTACAGTAGGGAGCAGCCTGATAGCGGTGAGTGAAGTGGCCCCGGTTTGATGCCACCTTCATTTTCAGGTGCGAGGCAGCTACTTTCGTTGGTAGAAAATACCGCGATCCTTTGCCCGGGAGACTCCCCGTGACTGACGTTCGACGAAAACCTGTAGTCCTGATTATCCGAGACGGCTGGGGCGAAAACCCTCACCCCGAATGGAACCACGCTAATGCAATTCACTTGGCCGCCACCCCGGTCGCCGATCAGCTGATGAAGCAGTATCCCAACGTGCTGATTCACACCTCCGGCGAAGATGTCGGGCTACCAGTCGGCGTGATGGGCAACAGTGAAGTCGGCCACCAAAACATTGGGGCAGGGCGGATCGTCGACCAAGAGGTGATGCGGATCACTCGAGCGATCCGAAACGGTTCTTTTTTCGAAAACGAAACCCTGCTGGGTGCCATCGAACATGTACGCCAAAGTGGCGGCAAACTGCACCTGCTCGGACTAATGTCCGACGGGCGGGTCCATAGCGATTTGGAACATGCGTTTGCAGTCGTCGAACTTGTCAAACAAAGCGGATTGGGTGCCGACCAATTCGCGGTCCACGCCATTACCGACGGACGAGACACATCGCCAACCGGAGGCTTGGACTACGTCGGCCGCTTGCAAGAGAAAATGAGCGAGCATGGTGTGGGGCACATCGCTAGCGTCATCGGCCGTTTCTACGCTATGGACCGCGATCTTCGCTGGGAACGAGTCGAATCTGCTTACAAAATGCTGACACAGGGAGTCGAGCAAACATTCGATTCGGCAGCAGACGCTATCCAGAATTACTACGATAACCCAACGGAACCGAGTCGGCGTGGCGACGAATTCATCACCGCCACGACCATCAAGCACAATGGTCAAGCTAGCGTAATTTCCGATGGTGACGCAGTCATCTTTTTGAACTATCGAGGTGACCGGACTCGCGAATTGACGAAGGCCTTCACCTTCCCCGATGATCAATGGAAAGCCATCGATGGCGGTGGCTTCGAACGGGGCAAAAAGATCGACAACCTGTACTTCGCCACAATGACCGGCTACGAAACGGGACTGCCGGTTCAGGTGATCTTTGAAAAACCGGCCAAAATGCCAAACATACTGGGCCAGTATGTTAGCGGACTTGGTTTACACCAATTTCGATGTGCCGAAACAGAAAAGTATCCGCACGTCACGTTCTTCTTTAATGATTATCGTGACGATCCATTCAGCGAAGAAGAACGTGGGATGGCTGCCTCGCCCCGAGACGTTTCGACCTACGACCAGAAACCCGAAATGTCTGCCGAGGAAGTTACCCAACGAGTCCTAGACGATATCAAGTCGGAGCAGTCACATCTGATCGTCGTCAATTATGCCAACGGCGATATGGTGGGACATACCGGAGTCGTCGAGGCCGCCACTCAAGCCGTCGAGAAAGTCGATGCCTGTGTCGGCCGAGTCGTCGAGGCCACGTTAGCCAAAGGTGGGTCATTAGTCGTAACCGCCGACCACGGTAATTGCGAACAAATGATCGATCCCGTGACAGGCGGCCCACACACAGCTCACACCACCTACGACGTGCCGCTGATCGTCGTCGAAGCTGGCCTGGAGGAAAAACAACTTCGTGAGGGAGGGCGTTTAGCTGATATCGCACCGACCGTGCTAGAACTGATGGGGCTTCCTAAGCCCGAAGAGATGACCGGTGAATCCCTGTTGAAGTAAATCTTGCTTGGCTAGATTCCATCGCCTCAACTAAAAAGGCGTGTCCTTTGCATCGAATGGCACGCCGCGGTCGATTTCTCGCTCGAATCAGAGCAGCAACTCGACCGATCGCTCTTGGTTGCGGCTGATCCGCGACGTTCGCTGCTTGAAGAAAAGACTTGCTGCAGATTCCGCAGCCAGACGAGCGGATCATACGATCGCCTGATAGAGATCGCCTTCGGGCACCAAGTTCTGTCGACGAATATCCAGCCCTTTTCTGCCCAACTGGGCTGGTTCACTCCTTACCCAACTGGGCTGGTTCACTTTTCTCAGCCTCCTGGAACGCTCTTTGATCCCAAAAATGTCCGATCCATTCTGGTGAAACGAAGATGCCGTTCGCCGCGATCATCATGACACCAAAAGTGATCATCCCCAAAAACATCGCGATACCACCATGCAAGATAACGGCTCCAAGCAACATGAATGGACGAGTCTTTCGCGGCCAGATTAGAGCGCAATAGAACACTTCCCAGAACAGCGTGAAGTGAGTCATGCCGGTGAATATTCTTGGGTAATTTGCCAACCAAGTCATATCAACCGATTGGTATTCGTAAATGCCAACCGACAACCACATGGCAGTCCCATCCCACCAACTTTGTCCGCGGGCCTTTGCGAGACCTCCGAACAGATAGATCACACAGAGATGCAATTGCAGCAAGCGGCTTGCGATGTTCGCCCCGACACTCGGGCTCGCATCAGGTAGCAGCCAGCGTAATAAACCGCTTTCAGAGCGGCGTGCAGCAAAATACTTTCTTAGCTTCGCATCCACACTCAACCAACTACCACACGGCGCGAGCATCAAATACATCGCCGTGTAGGTAACAATCTGATCGAAGCCGAACAGCGCACCGGTCATCCGATGTAAATACATTAGCTGCAGAAACCACGTCAACGGCCCGGTCAGGCGAGTCAGCAATCCAACAGCGAATGATGCCGTCACCAAAATCGTCATGCCATGATGAAGCTGCAACAACCAAGGGCTGTCGATCATCCACAAATAGCTCCAACCCCAATCGCTAAATCCAAAGCTTCCATCGTGCAACTGCTGGGCGGCTTCATTGCTGATCCAAGCCGTTTCACCGAGAAACACTGTTAAGTTTGCGGCCAGCACAACGTGCGAATAAAGCAGCATGATGCCGACAACCAACCGCAGAATACAAACGGTGTACGGCAAGCAAGGTTGAAACCAGAATCGATCCCATGCATCGACATAACCGCCGAACCACTGCGTCACCTTGCTGCCTAACGTCATCGTGCTTCACCCGAAACGGATTCAGAATCAGACGCCTGCACAGAACGGAAAGCCTGCATATCGGCCTGGAATTTGCGTTCAGCTGATTCCCCAACCCTTCCATTTGCCGAAGCATCTTCGACAGCGGGCAGATTCTCGGCATCGAATTCCAGCACGACAGGCAGGTCCAACATCGGTCGATACAAACTGTCGTCGGTCAGTTCGATCGGTCGCTGCTGAAACTCCAGAATCTCCGGGATCAAATGCTCGACTCGACGGACCTCAACCTGACGGCCAGGATACATGTGTCGCAGATGCTCAATGTAAGACTGCCGAATACGCTCGTATCGCGCTCGCGCACCCAACCAATATTGCGATTCTGCCGGATCCAATTCATTCAATTCCGGTGGCGGACCAGGCGGCTGATAGATCTCTTCCAAAAACTCCGTCAGCATGAAATGCCGATGGTAACTTAACCGGGGCCACTGTACCGTACGATCAGGGAACATGATCTCTAACCGCTCACCATAGCTATCGGTGATGGCAGCCTGAACCAAATGACTTGGACCCGGGTTAGGGGCGAAAAAGGCATAGCCTCGATCAATGTACAAGCATTGGCTATATGGCTCAAACCACGCAAACAAGCTGGCAATCGATGGTGAGGTGCCAAGCGGACCGCGGGTCTGAAACGACAATGGCGGAAGCACGACCGCCAACAAGTGACCGAGCAACAAACCACTCAATAGCAACCGCGTACGCCGAGAAAGAGGCTTGATGGGAGCCATCATAAAAACAGCACTCGGAAACAAAAAAAGAACATACCCTCACGTTAACCAACTCCAGCACAATGTACAGACGGTTTCCGCACCCAAGAATGCCTTAACCATTGGGATCAGCGCATCAAAAAAGCCGCATCTCACGGGAAACGCGGCTTCTATGAATCAATTAACCTGCTGTCGTCTTAAAGACCTGCAACTTGGTTTGCATCAAAATCAAACGTCAATTCCACGTTGCTGCCCGCGGAAAGATCGACGGTTCGCTCTTGGCTCAGCGCTTGACCATTCACCATC
Organism: Rubripirellula sp.; assembly: GCA_029213145.1. GTDB lineage: Bacteria > Planctomycetota > Planctomycetia > Pirellulales > Pirellulaceae > Rubripirellula. Next base: position 17,660 of record JARGNK010000069.1, read on the forward strand.
GCAGTGACCTGAACCGTATATCCCAACCATTGCTCACCAGCCTTCAACTGGTTGGTGCGAAAGGTCCGAACGGTTCCTTCACCACTGGCTTCATTGCCCGCTAGTTGAACGGTCGCGTCTGCGGGAACATGCAATTTGACAACCGTGACGAGATCGGAATCCGACACAGCCACATCGGCGACTGGCTCGGGCTGAACTTCAGGTCGCTCGAACTTAAGTTCTTCAATGGAACCAGCACTCAGCTTCACTGACTTGCTCTCGGTAACGGCCTCACCTTCGGCGTCGTAAGTGACCTCGACCAAATAGGTGTAAACCAAACCTTGCTCTAAACCCTTCGACATGAACTGCCGAACAGGGCCGTCACTGGTTGTCTCATGACCGTTCACAGTTACCTTCGCATCCTCTGCAACGTTAACTGTCAGCAGTGCCGCATCGTTTTCGATCGCTGGCTTGGCAACGGTGACAGATTCTGAAGCATCCGCCTCCATCGATTCGTTCCGACGAACTGCAATGTCGCGGTAGTAAGTTTGAATCTGATTCGATTCATAGCCCGCTGTTGAATTGAGCCCGACTGAGGTCGGTACTGCCGATTGATAATTGATTGGGCTAATCACCCCACCGGAAGAACCGCCGCTGCTGCCACCGGAAGAACCACCGCTGCTACCTCCAGATGAACCGCCGCTGCTGCCACCGTAAGAGCCGCCGCTGCTCGCAGAGTGATGGTGAGCATGAATTTTGGCGAGCAATCGACGGATCGGACCAACATGTCCTGTTCGACTCCCTCCGCTCGATCCCCAACCACCGCCAGAAGAACCACCCGATGAGCCACCACTACTCGCAGTGACGTAATTCATGGTGTAGCCACCAGACGACCCTGAACTGCCCCCACGAGCTGCACGCGCTGCACGGTGGGCCTGATGCTTCGCTCGGATTCGACTGAATAAGCCACCGCCGCCGCTGCTACCACCCGAGGATGCCCAACCGCCCGAAGATCCACCAGATGATCCTCCTGACGATCCACCTGATGATCCACCTGATGACCCCCACGAACCCTGTGCGAAAGCTGTGCCCGCCAAGGTTGTCATCGCAGCAATCGCTCCCACGAATGCTAAAAATCGAATGCAACTCATGTTTCCTGATTCTCCTGCAAACAATGTCGTCTCGTAAACCTACTGCCGGCCCAACTCCTTGGTCTTCCTTCAGATGCAAACAACGGAGTGCGGAGGTGCGAACAAACTCAAAAGAGGACTTTGACACCCCCAAACGAGCCCCGCAGGAACCGGCATAGTCCGAGTTAGGATACAGCTATCATCTGGGGAAACAAGCAGCTTCGGTAGATTTTACGCAAAGGGGGCTCTCGGGAGGCTAGGGTAAATAGCCGGCCTGGGGGCCGATCCTCTAACGACTGGCAGGTCAATCGATCTTCTCAACTTCGATTTCATCGAAATCGGCGGTGCCCGTCGCCCCGAACAAACCGATCCTCAAAATCGCCTCCCGGGCGGACGGGGGGATTCGAATCAACCGACTGCTGCTCCGCCACGGCCGAGAGCCTCGAAACGGACCGAGGCGGAAGGTTCCGAGGTCGCGGCGTTGCCCGTCGTACAGGCTCAGGGCGATCATCGGCATTGCATCCCCTTCCGGTCCCCGACGAACTTCGCCGGTTCTTGCTTTGCCACTGAGGCGAATCGTAGACACCTTTCGTCCATCAATCGGAAATCCCTGCAACAGATGAGAGCCGAGCCCTGGTGTCTCGTTACTGAATCGCACGAATGCCGCACCCTGAACAGCCGCCCCATCATCGGCGACTCGGCGGACTTGGCGACCGTAATACCAACCCGGCACGTAATCTGGGATGTTTGCTGCGTCACCCGACGCAGCGGTCTCGAAGTCCCCATTGACCACTTTAGGGTTGGCGGCATCCGGCAGAAGCTGCCGATTATCTTCTGCTTCACCAGTCATTGGAACAAAGAGCGTCGGTCGCAACGGTTGACGGAGCAATTCGCCATCTTTTTTTGTCATCAGGTAAAGCGTTTGTTGATACCTTTCGCCAACAGGAATGATCATCACCCCCCCTTCACGCAACTGTTCGACTAGAGGCTTCGGGACCGATTCAGGACTGCAGGTCACGATGATCTTGTCGAAAGGCGCCGCTTCGGGCCAACCCAAAAACCCGTCGCCAACACGCGTCGAGACATTTTTGTAATCCAAGCTTTCAAGTACTTCCGCGGCTCGCTCCCCAAGGTCTCGTACAATTTCGATCGAGTAAACCTCTTTGACCAGCGGGCTGAGAACAGCCGCCTGGTACCCGCTTCCCGTACCGATTTCCAGGACCTTATCCGTTGGTTTTGGATCGAGTGCTTCTGTCATCAAGGCAACAATGAACGGGCTGCTGATCGTCTGCGATTCACCGATCGGCAACGCCATATCGAAATAAGCACGATCTTGCAATTTGCTAGGCACAAATTCATGCCGAGGTGTGCTGCGAATCGACTGCAATACACGAGGATCTTTCACCCCCGCACTCTCGACTCGCTCACGAACCAACCTGTCGCGAGCGGCTTGATAGGGATCGTCGCCGCGGCCAGACGAAGAAGTCAGAGCAATCAATGACAAGAGTAAGAGACCTCGGGCAAACAGACTGGTCGAATGGAATTCAATGAAGGATAGATTCATGATTTTCAATCGTTGGGTTCGTATTCCGTTACTAAAAATCCCCCAGCAGAGACAACTGCTTGGGTGAGGAGGGTGGCAGAGGAATCTGCCACGATGTGTCTGGAAATTCCTGCTGCAATCGGCTGCAAAACTGACGCGCAAGGGCGGGCGCGTATCGATCATCCGGCGCGTGAGTGAACACATAAGGACAACGCCCATCACGGATCCATTTGGCAACAATGGGTGCCCACTGGTCAAAAAAACGATTCACTAGTTCGATTCGGTTGCGACCCACCAATCGCAACACCGGGTGATTCCCCGTCGTCGTCTGGCGAATCGGTGTTCGTGGTTTTCGCACCTGAGACCGCATTTCGATTTCGTCGTCTGGGGGCGTAGCGAAGAGTGGCCGACTGTCGAATAGTACTTTGTCGATGCCGAGGTCACCAAGCAGTCCGTTGAGGCTCCGCTCATTGGGGCCCGAATCAAACCAATCAAGATGCCGAACTTCCACGGCCCACTGGAACCCACGAGGCAGTCCGCCAAGGTATTGGCGGAGTCTCTCAAAACGGTCCGGACCAAAATTTGGCCCCAGCTGCAAAAACGTAGGCCCGAGGCGATCCGATTCAGCGAGTGGTTCGAGGCACCGCACAAACGTGTTCGTTTCTCCTTGGCAGCCCTCTAATTCGCTGTCGTGCGAGATCACGCGGGGAAATTTCAGCATAAAGCGAAATCCGTTTGCCGTCTCACTTGCCCATCGGCGTGTCGTCTCAACACTCGGCAGCGCGTAAAACGTGCTGTTCCCTTCCACCGTATTGAATGTTCGCGAATACCAATGCAGCCACTGAGAGCGTGGTGTTTTCAGCGGGTAAACCTGCCCACCCCAATCCGCACATCCCCAAACGGGACACCCGAGCATCAGCGGCAAGCTAGGAACGCTCAAATTCATCGCCTGCCCGCTCTCAGTAGTACCGGCAAGCCAAATACATCGCGAAACAAACCAGAGTTTCGACTCATTGAGACTTGCTCCAACGAAACATCGTCAACACCGAGCACGTGAATGACCAATTGCTTGGGTTCGCAGACGCATTGAATATCTCGGATCCGCCCGCTGCGGGTATCATCCAACGAAATGGCTAGCCTCAAGATGGCAGCAAGCTTAGCGACAATCACCCGTTCCTTCTGAGGCAGAGTTCCGTAGCCTTCATGCGACGGTTGCGGCGTCGCTCGACGGTGGTATCGAGCTACTAACCCAACTTGCAGTAACTGACTGCGGGACAACCCAAACATTTCACTGTGGCGAATCAAATACAACGCATGCTTATGATTACTTCGGACGTTGACCGCCATCCCGATCTCATGCAACAGTGCAGCGACGAACAAAATCACTTCGTGCCGACTGTCCAAACGGTGCTCAGCGCGCAACTGATCGAACAACTTGCTTGCTAACTCAGCAACATTTCTGGCGTGCGTCTCATCGAAATCAAATTTACGCCCCAATGAGATTGCGGATCGGACAATTTGATTGCGGAATTCTGCCGTCCAACTGCCGCCAGCGGCCATGTTATGCAACAAACCGTCGCGCAAATTAGTTTCGCTAACAAACAAGTGCGACTGGTGGAAATGTTGAACAAACATCGAATAAGCGAGCAACGCCGGCGCCAACGTTCCTGCCTCGATAAAACTTGTTCCATACTTCTTAACGATTGCATCCTGGTCAAGCGTTAAAACCTGCTCGGTCAACTTAACAAGATCTTTGGTCGACAATTCAGCTAATGATTTCCGGTCCCAATCGGTGAGCTGATCGGCAACAAATCGAATATCGCCTCCGAGAGCGACAATATTGACGGGTGCATCATCATCAATCTCTTCTGAAATCTGCGCGAGTATCCGACGTATATGACTCTCCATCATGGCGCGACGGCGCGAAGCACTCGCCCGCACACCATCAAGATTCATCATCAACCGCACTGACCCCAGGCGGAATGACTGACTGGACAGAACATTGCCGCTACGTAGCAGCAGCACCTCAGTGCTTCCACCACCAATCTCGACCACGAGCGATTTCCCATCAGCCAAACCGGGATGCTCTTGAAGATGTGGGATCACTCCCATGTAAGTGATCCGATTAACCTCCGCTTCATCGATCGATTCAACATTTAACCCCGTTGCGACGAAGACTCGGTCGGCAAACGCCAACCGATTACTCGCTTCGCGAACAGCGGTTGTCGCCACTACGCGGACATCGGCTTGCGATGTAATTCCGTATTCCTGGAGTACTCGTTGATACCGCTGCAGGATCGCTGCGGATTTTTCGATGCTTTTGCGGCTCAGCCGACGATTTTCAAATGCCTCTCGGCCCAGATCAACCGCTTGCACCAGGCTATCTAATTTTCGCACCTCTCCGTCGGAATGAATCTCTGCAATCGCCATCCGGATACTGGTTGCCCCAATATCGATCACCGCCACCGATCGAGGCGAGGCGGATTCGGGGACGATTTTCGGCTGTCGTGACGTATTGGCCATCGGGAGCGGAACGTTATCCGAAAAAAGTTGAGGTTATTGATCAATCATGACAACTTGTCAGTCGCCCATCATATCGCCTGGAGGCACATTCGTCCCAGCCTGATCCTCGCCTGCGACCGGCCCATCGCTCATTCCCCGCCAAACCACCGCCAAGACGGTGCCTGTCAACATACACCCAAAGGTGTAAACCGCTGTCGGAATCGTTGCCAAGGTCCCCGCCCCGTATAGCGTCGTCGCTAATGCCGTTCCCAAGCCTGCATTCTGCATTCCAACTTCTAACGTCAGGGCCCGCTGAAATTCCGAGGGCAGCCTGAATCCGACGCCAACCAAATAACCAGCAGCGTAACCATTCAAATTCACCAACAATAACGCGATCACCAGAACGGGACCGACGCTGACCAATGTCTCACGGTTCCCAGCTACCACGCTGGCGATAATCCACAACAAGCAAACTGAAGCCGTCAAAGATGACCACCGGCTGGCCCAGCGATCGAGCTGCTCGTTCAACCAGGCAAGAAAAAACCCAACCATGGCTGGTAACACGACCGTCCCAAATAGCAGCAGCGACGTTTCAAGGGGATTAATTTGTGACGGACTCGTTTTCAACGCAAACAGACTCAACACGAAAGGTACCGAAAATGGGGACAATAGCGTCGCAACGGTCGTCAAGCTGACCGAGTAAACGACGCTTCCTCCAGCTGTGTGCGTGAGTACGTTTGAAGCCATCGCGCCGGGAACGCAACCGACCAGGATGACGCCGGTCGCTAACTCGGGGTCCATCGGAATCAGCTTTGTCACAACCCAAGCTGCCAAAGGCATCGCAACGAGTTGAGTCACGACACCCAGCAAGACCCACCAAGGTTTGGATTTAAGGGGCCCCAATTCGTGCGGCCGCACCAGCGTACCCAAGCAAAACATTGTCAGAGTGATCAACACCCACAACCACCACCCGGGTGCCACAAAAGGATCAAAACCAAACCATTCGACCGGCCAAAACAATGCCGCCCCGGAGGAAATTAGCAACCAGACAAGCATCGATCGAAAAAGAGAATTCATAACGTTTCCTGTAAGACCCCAGCTCGATTGAGCATCTGCACCGATTGCTCGCCACCGAAACATTGTGCCGCCTGCCAACCTCGCAAATGTGCTCCTTGCACATTCTCGTCGCGATCATCCAAAAATAAAATTTGCTCAGCCGCGACTGCTGCCGCCCGTTCAGCCACTTCATAAATCATTGAACTAGGTTTCATCGAACCTACTTCAAAACTCAAAATCGTGGCATCGAAATCGAACGTCGTGACAGAATAGTTCTGTCGGACAATCCAATCCCAGTGGGCCTGACAGGTATTGGAGAGCAGGCCGACACCTCGCCCTGCCTGCCGCACCCGATCCAGCACGTTTCGCATCGAGGGAATCGGTTCGAACATATCACTCACGGCGTCAAACACAGCAACATCGGGTACTGGCTCGCGAGCAAGCAACCGACAGACCTCGCGTGCAAACTGCTCGCCGCTCACCTCACCTGATTCAAACCGATGCTGCAAACCACTCTCGTAAACAACTCGCTTCGCTTCATCGACAGAAACCGACAGCAATTCCGCCAAATTGCGGCACGCTAAATCGGCATCAAAACTCAGCAACACGTTACCGAGATCAAAATAAACAAATTCAATCGGCACTTTTTCTTGTGCTCCTGGCTCCACCTGATTTCACGCTGACGGGTGTGCAAGCTGACGGCTACCGTGGCTCACTTCCGCGATAACATTTCATTTCCAAACAAAACGGGTGTCCCAATTGCGACGTTCTATCGCCAGAAATCACACCCGAGTGATTCCATCCCCAAGTTGACCAGTAAGAAACTGTTCAACAGCAAGAAACTACAGTTGCCGAATTCGAATGTTGCGGTACCAAGCCTCACTGGGAAGGCCGCTATGAATCTGCAACCCAATCACACCGAATCCGGGAATTCCATTCTCTGACTCGGTGTAATCGACCGTTTGTACATCATTGACGAAGATCTGAATCCGATTCCCCTCACATAGGACTCGGATCCGGTTCCATTCACCTTCACGAACCGCCTTGCGGGCAACGTCGGCATCGGGCTCGGCCAACATTTTACGGCGACGCGATTCATCATAAAGGGACCCCCAGACCGGACGTTTAAAGGCGTGACCAATGTCTGCCTGATAGCCGGATACCTCGCTGGAATTGGGAACGCGCTTGGACCGAAACTGCACCCCTGCGTTCTTTCCCTCACCAATCAGCTTGGCCTCATAACGCAGATCAAAGTCGTCATAATTCTGAGTAGTGCACAAAAATTCATTGCGGGGAATCTTTTCCGTCAGGCGTCCCGCAACAATCGCTTCGTTTTCGACGCGAAACCAGTAAGCGTTCCCCTCCCATCCGACCAGTGAGCGTCCGTCAAATAGGGGCAGCGAGTTTTCCTGAAACTCAACATCTTGTTCCTCAGCAAGAACCGAACCAGCAAAGATTGCCGTGAAAACCAACCATGCCGCGATTCGAACCAACCGTATTTGAATCATCATAAGCCTCCCATCACAAGTTGAACCGTCGGCCGCTCTGGCACGACCCTTTATCAAACCAAGCGGCTTGATGATAATCGACGCTCCCAGGCAACATTTACGCGGCCGCTCGGAATTCCCGGAACGGTCCGGAATTCCCTCAACGGTCCGAATTTACGGAACGGTCCGAAATCCCCTCAACCATCGATTCACACAACGTTGAATCGTTGGTTGCCCGAGACGACACAGTTTCAGGTCAACCTACAGAGTTTCCCCATGAATCAGCCACTGAATCCATACAGCCGCCGAATCACACAACCGAAAAGCCAGGGGGCCTCTCAAGCAATGCTCTATGCCACCGGCATGCAACCGGAGGATATGGATAAGCCACAAATTGGCATCGGCAGCGTTTGGTACGAAGGCAATAGCTGCAATATGCACTTGCTCGATCTGGCAGAAGAGGTAAAGCAGGGCGTCTCCGATGCCGGTTTGGTCGGCATGCGTTTCAACACGATCGGTGTGAGTGACGGAATTTCGATGGGCACCGAGGGTATGAGCTACAGCCTTCAAAGTCGCGATCTAATTGCTGATTCAATTGAGACGATTGTGGCGGCACAATGGTACGACGGACTCATCGCCTTACCCGGTTGCGACAAAAACATGCCGGGATGCCTGATCGCCATGGGTCGTCTGAATCGACCCTCGATCATGGTTTATGGCGGCACCATCAAACCAGGAACGTATAAAGGCGAAAAACTGGACATCGTCAGTGCATTCCAGTGCTACGGTCAATTCATCGCTGGCCAAATTAGCGAAGACGAGCGAGCAGAAATCGTACGGCGAAGTTGCCCCGGAGCTGGCGCTTGTGGCGGTATGTACACGGCCAACACCATGGCGACCGCCATCGAAGCACTTGGGATGTCACTCCCTTATTCAGCCAGTATCCCCGCTGAAAATCCGGAAAAGAAAGACGAATGTCACCGCGCAGGGGCCGCGATCCTGGAATGCTTGAAAGCCGACCTCAAGCCTCGTGACATCATGACCGCAGCAGCCTTCGAGAACGCGATGGTCACCGTGATGGCATTGGGTGGCAGCACCAACGCGGTGTTGCACCTGATCGCCATGGCGAGAGCCGTCGACGTGCCGCTCACCATTAATGATTTCCAGTCAGTCAGCGACCGGATCCCCTATCTGGCCGATCTAAAGCCCAGCGGAAAGTTTGTGCAGGAAGATCTTCATTCTATCGGTGGCACGCCAGCGGTGATGAAATACCTACTCTCTGAAGGACTAATGGACGGATCTTGCATGACCGTAACGGGCAAAACCTTGGCCGAAAATGTCGAAGATCTTCCTGATCTCAAAGAAGGGCAAACCATCGTGCGAATGGTCAATGACCCAATCAAGTCCTCTGGGCACATTCGCATTCTTCATGGTTCGCTGGCGCCCGAGGGAGCGGTTGCAAAAATCACCGGCAAAGAGGGCCTACAATTCACCGGCCCTGCTCGTTGCTTCGACAGCGAAGAACAAATGCTGCGGGCCCTGGAAGAAAAACAAATCCAAAAAGGCGATGTGGTCGTCATCCGTTACGAAGGGCCCAAGGGTGGACCCGGAATGCCTGAAATGTTGACACCCACCAGTGCCATCATGGGAGCCGGACTAGGGGCCGATGTCGCGATGCTAACCGACGGAAGATTCAGCGGCGGTAGCCATGGATTTATCGTCGGACACATCACGCCCGAAGCGCAGGTCGGCGGACCACTAGGCTTACTTCAAGATGGAGACGTTGTGACGATCGACGCGGACTCCAACCGCCTAGATGTCGCACTCAGTGACGAAGAACTTGAAAAACGCCGGCAACAATGGACTGCACCGCCACTCAAAGCGACCCGAGGAACTCTATTCAAATACATCAAGAATGTAAAAACAGCCAGCGAAGGCTGTGTTACTGACGAGTAGCAGAATTCGCCTCGGAAGACAGTGTTTCGCATAACCACCGATGTACATCGGTGGCCGATTCACGATAGTTCGACTCACGCATCAAGTAGTGGGCATTGTCAGGATACTCTCGTAAATCAGCGTCGTACTTGCGAGCGATCGCGCGACAAACAGCTGGCACCGTCAGCCGATCCTGCCCACCCATCAAAACAAGCATGGGAGTGCGAACACGCTGGGCGTCCACCGGGATACCAAACAAAGTTGTTTCTAATGCCTGCCGTCCCGATGCAGGCACCATCTGAGATAACACATAGTCTTGCTCATCACGCGAGAGCGCATTGAGGTTCAAGTACCGCATATCCCGACTACTTGGCTGGAACTCGCGGCGTCGGAACATCTGGGGAACGTAACGAAAAGCTGTCTTCAGCAAGCTCCAAGAACGAAGCGGAAAAACACCTCTGGGAGGCGCAGGGCAAACCAAAACGGCTGCCGGTAAATCCTGTTCTTCCAAGAGCTTTTGAATCAAGAGCCCGCCAAAACTGTGCCCGATCAACACAGGATTTCCAATTTCAGCAACCGCGCGGCGCAATTCATTTAAATGATCTGCCATCCTGACTTCACCAATCGCGGCTGCCTCGTTACCCTTGGCGCCGCTCAAGTTGAGCGATTTTGACTCATACCCCAATGCCGAAAAAGTCTCTCGATATAAATCCCAGACCCACGCACCACCCCACCATCCATGCACAAATAACAATGGCCGCCGATTGGCCGTGGCGCAGGATTCTGGAACGGGCTTAGTCGATGCTCGATTCATCAATTCGCTTCAGCGAGATAGGTCGTACAGATCCAAGCCGGTAACGATCATCGGCAAAACCATAGTGTTGCGGGAGTGCCTCACAGGGAAACGCTGACTCCCTGAATATTGCCAGGATACTCCTATTAACGCTGCTGTGTTCAGCAAGCGATTAAGACTGCTAAACCTGCAACTTTGGTGCATTGACCATGTCCTACGAGAATGTTGCTACTAATGCGAACTCTTTGATTCGGACGTCAAACCACCGGCCCCAGATATACGTTTTTATTTGCTGTCTTGCCTTAAACAAACACCAGTCCTACCCAAAGTGCGAACTTGGTCACCGCGGCAGCAGATCCACCATAAGACAGTGTCAACTTCGCCAAATCCTTGCCACCCCGCGCACCACAAGTGCAGGTCGTTTTAATCGTCTCGGTTCCCTCCAAATATCAAGTGTATCGCGTACGATTGCCTGTTTCCGTTTGGTCAACGGAGCGTTCCTCGGGTACCTATCGACCACACAGAAGAACGTCATCCACATCCGCTGCAATTTGGCCAATCGGGCAAGCGGGCAAGCGGGCAAGCGGGCACAAAGACTTTGCAGCAAAGGCAGGTCTTAACGACGCACTCCTTCGTCAATGATTTGAATGCGACGCAGCCTAACCTCTCCAGCACGTGCGAGAACCGCTACTGGCTCGCTTCGGTTCGAATTTCGCTTAAAACACCAATCGCTTTCCGAAAAGCTTGTTTCGCCTCCGAACGTTCCTTCTCAGCAATGCGACTCTCTCGATTCTTCCACAAGAGCTCCGTCATTTCGATGCACCAACTCGCACTACGTTGGGACGCCCGAATCGGCTTGCCTGCCACAATCACATTGATTGGATTTGAATGGAGTTGCGGAAACTGCCGGACCGCAATCCAGCTACTTTGATCCACCAAAATCTGTTTTTCGATTGAATGGATCGCCCCATCAGCTGGAATCATTTCTTTTGCAACAACACGGCCATTCACGACAATTTCGATCGTCCGCTGGCCACCCTGCACCCAATCCTCTGAACGATCACGATGGAGAACCACCGTATCACCGACAACTGCCCGGCCTTGTTCTGCAGCTTGTGTTCCATAAGCAACGCCTTGGGGTGTTCTCGACGCGAAAGCAACATCCGCCACGATTTTCACGCGGCCCGGCTGTACCAACCGCACGGCGTCTGGCCCCATCGACACATCTTCCACTTGGAAACGTGACAAGTGTGCATACCCATCCGAAACGTACGATCGCCCCTCCGCTAACCCTGCGCACCAACGGTCAAATTTCAATTGTGCATTTGTTCCCAACTGAACGTAGACGCGTCCTTTACCCACTCGACGACTACTCATACAAGGAAAATCCGTCTCACCCGAAACCTTGATGGGAAAGCCGCAATTCAACAGGTGGTACCAGGTGTTCCATTCCTGAATTCGCCGTGTGTCCATGGCACTGATAAAGTCGCAAACACCGGCGACCGCGCTGACACAAATCTCCATCGCGCCGACACCGTTCATCTCCGGGATCGCATAGTTGGGCAATTCTTCCGCAGCCGTCCGGTGAGCCTCGATCAACTCCTCACGTGACAACCTCGCATCGTGGTCGGCGTTCATTTGGTCAAACGATTTCGGCAGTAAAGCCGTTGCGACTTCCGCTTGACTGAGCGAACCGTCGGAATCGATATCAAACCGCTGCATCATGCGGGCTGTCGCATTTTCGGGATCAATCCACAACCCGCTGGCCGAATGGGCGTACCCAGCATAACCACCTTGTTCCTTGGCCCACCGCATTACCGGTGTCGTCCAGGTAGGCCATCCTTTCGTCTTACTACCTTCACTCCCAGGATAGGTCTGATTCCGTAAATTTAGCAAACAGACATGCCCAAGCGATTGCGAACCGAAGCCACTGATTTCGAGGTCGTACTTGAGCAACGTATCTTTGGTCCCAAACATATTCGCTTCAGGCCCAAAGAATTGACGCTGATGCTCAAAGCAAGGTCCCCAAGTCAACACACACCCCACGTTCAAGCCTTCGCCTTGAACCTGCCGAAACATATCACTCGGATCAACCCCTTGGGTTGGATGTGTGTAATGGGCGCAACCGGCCGCATGAATATGGTGATCCCCACTAAAAAACCCGAAAGATTGAGCGTCATACCATCGCTCTAATTCCACCGTCAGTTGGTTTTCCACCTTGGGATCAATCGTCACTTCCCGTGTACGGACGTGATATTCGGGCCCCCGGCTGTAATGCATCGTAAAGCGGCCCGGCGGCAACAGCACAAATTCACCATCGAATCGGTAGATATGTGATTGAAAGAAAAAATCAGGCGCCAAACGCTTTGCCTGCATTGGATAGACCCGACCAGCTGAATCACGAAACTCCAACCTCGCAATACTGGGCCTGTCGTCTTCATCTCGAATCTTCAGCTTGACGGGAATTGCCGGCTGGATATCCATTAGCAGTGGCAACTCACTTCGATGCTCCAAATCCGCTGTATCGTCACCGATATCAAATTGCAGAATCGCCTCACGCTTCCCAGTTTCATTGGCCCCCAGCAACAAGATCAAGTACTCGACTTCCAAACCCGACAAATGATCTGTCATCGGTTGCTGACGGTGGATACTCAGCGACAGAAAACGTTCCTTCGATTGCGAAACATTCTGATTCTCCAGCAGCAACATTTGTTGCTGACGCTGCATGCTCAACTTCGAAGTACCTGCGTAAAGTGGTCCTGACTGGGGACTGGTGACCCGCAACCGCGATGTCGAAGTGCTGCGGTTGATGACCTTGATGAGCTGTGGTCTTAAGCCGGCCTGCTGCACGTTGGCTACCGCTGGACCACGCCGCACGCTGACGCGTTCTTCTGGACTGATCAAAACGGTCGCCAGCACCAGCGGATCAATCGACTGCTGAATCTCCGCTGCATTGTCTGTTTCAAACGCCGCGAAGATCCTTTGCCTGCTAGCAACGGCGATTGGTTGCCCCAACGCATCAAGCGACTGCAGAACACGGCGGAGATTCGACTTCAACGGTTGCGGCGTGACCGTCACGATCGGCACGGCCTGGGCCGATATCAGCGCACTGCAGGCATTCGCTGCCGTAAAGACCCAACAAACTAGAAACAGAATTCTCAACTTGCTGATCCTCAGTTGCGACGGATCTGAAAGACCGGGGCCATCGGTAGGGCAGATTACGATAACAATTCTTTGACGACCCGGCCGTGAACATCCGTCAATCGATAATCGCGACCCTGGAATCGATACGTCAATCGTTCATGATCGAACCCCAGTTGGTGCAGAATCGTAGCCTGCAGATCGTGTACGTGAACAGGATTCTCGGCGACACGAAAACCGAGTTCATCGGAAGATCCATATTCGAATCCGCCGCGGACTCCACCACCCGCCATCCACATCGTGAATGCATCAGGGTAATGGTCGCGTCCTAGCACTTTACTTTTGGCTGTGCGCCCCTCGCGGAACGGTGTACGACCAAACTCCCCTCCCCAAATCACCAATGTATCTTCGAGCAACCCGCGGTCCTTTAAATCCTTGATCAATGCCGAGACGGGTCGATCCATCGAACCGCACTTTTTGGTCAATCCATCGGTCAGGCCATTGTCGGATGTGGTTCCATGAAAATCCCAACCCCAATCAAATAGCTGCACAAACCGAACTCCAGATTCGACCAATCGGCGAGCAAGCAGACAGTTGTTTGCTAAACTCGACGCCCCGGGTGTTGCACCGTAATCTTCCAGCGTTTTTGCTGACTCCTGCGAAATATCCATCACCTCAGGAACCGCGGTCTGCATCCGGAAGGCAAGCTCGTATTGGGCGATACGAGTCAGTGTCTCCGGGTGGCCCATTTCATCTGCTTGCAAACGATTCAAATCTCCCAATGCGTCGAGACTTAGACGCCGCATTTCACGATCCATTCCGGGCGGATCGGAGGCGTAAAGAACCGGATCACCTTTTGAACGACATTGGACTCCCTGATAAACCGACGGCAAAAACCCACTTCCGAAAGAGTTCTTGCCACCATTTGGCTGAACGCCGCTTGAAATCAGGACGACAAAACCGGGCAGATTCTCATTTTCACTTCCCAATCCATAACTCACCCAGGATCCCATCGATGGTCGCCCGGAGCGAGGAGATCCGGTGTAAACCAACAACTCGGCCGGTGCATGATTGAACTGGTCGGTATGCATGGAATGAACGACGCACATTTCATCCGCGACTTTGTGAAAATTCGGAATCGCATCCGACATCCACATCCCTGACTCGCCAACACGCGACCACTTGCGAGGCGACCCCATCAACTTAGGTGTGCCTGAGGTGAATGCGAATTCCCGACCAGCCAAGAATTCGTCGGGACAATCTTGTCCATCCCGCTTCACCAACTCGGGCTTGTGATCAAATAGATCAAGATTGGGCGGCGACCCAGTCATATGCAGATAGATCACTCGCTTTGCTCGCGGCGCAAAGTGCGGTTCCGTAGGTGCAAGTGGATTGATCGCGGATCGCTCAGCCGCGGGTGTTTCTCCGGCCAGCAGACTGCCTAGGGCGACCCCACCGATACCAGCAGTCGTCTGCTGGAAAAAATGCCGCCGAGTCTGCTGCTGCAATTTTGAAAAAACAGGATTCATCACTTCGTGGGTCGCTGAAGGTGTTGCGTTACCGTTTAAGAAAAGTTTCATCGAGGTTTAGCATGACATTACTGATAACAGTCCATGTCGCAAGCTCAACGACATCCGCGTCACCAGGTGAGGGATTACCCGCCTGCGTTGCCATTGCCGCCGCCTCCTCTGTCTCGCTGAGGTATTGCTTGGTCACCCTGGCGACCAGCGATGCCACTCGTTGCTGCTCGGCTTCGGTCGGCTCACGAAGCAAGCATGTTTGGAACGCAAAGCGAATGCGTTCGTTGACATCATCATGATGATCAACGACTCTTTTTGCCAAAGACTGTGCCGCTTCGACATAAACAGGGTCGTTTAGCGTCACCAGCGCTTGCAGTGGCGTATTCGTACGAATTCGCCGTACGGTACACACCTCTCGATTAGGCGCGTCGAATTGAGCCATTGATGGATAGGGGCTCGACCGCCGCCAAGACGTATAAATGCCACGCCGATAACGATCATCGCCACTACTGGTTTTCCAATCGGTGGCCGAACCAAATGCCGCTTTCAATCCGAGCTGTGGCTGCGGTGGATTCACCGGCTTGCCATACATTTTTTCGCTTAGCAATCCGCTAACGAACAAAGCTTGATCTCGCACCATTTCAGCCGACACTCGAAACCGTGCACCGCGTGCGAAAAACCGATTGAAGGGATCAGCTTCTTGCAATTCAGGTGTCGTTACAGAGGCCTGGCGATAGGTCGACGAAGTCACCAGCAACTTCAGAAAGCGTTTCAGATCCCATCCGCTCTCCCTGAGTTCCACTGCCAACCAATCGAGAAGCTGTGGGTGTGATGGGAGTTCTCCTTGACTACCAAATTCTTCACTGGTGACGACAAGCCCCTTCCCAAACACCTGTTCCCAGTGGCGATTTGCAATCACTCGGGCAGTCAAGGGATTCTGTTCGTCCACCAACCACTTGGCCAACGCCAATCGACCGCGAGGTCCCTCGTCCGGCAACGGGTGAAAAACGGCCGGTGTCCCCTCCGTGACTTCATCACCTGTCGCTTGATAATTACCTCGTATTTGCACCCGCGTTTGCCGTCGCCGCTCAGCCGGCAATTCCCTCATCACGGGAACCGTCGTCATGGCTTTGACGCTAGCTAACTGTTGCTGAGACTTTTTTAGCTGTTCACGAGTGGCCGCGAGAATCGGGGTAACGCTTCGGTGATATTCCACCAGTCGACTTTGCTGGGCCGGCGTTCGTTCGGGTTGACGGATGGCCGCGACAACATCAGCAGGCAGTGCGACCCACTTGGAGGCACTTTGATCTGAAGTGATAGAGAATCGAAATCGGTTCAACACATGACGGGGATGGATCGAGGAATGATCGACACGGACCTTTAAAATGCCGTCTTTCAGCTCCCGCGGTTTCGTCAACAGTAGTGTCAATTCATGAGGCTGACCCTGCAACGGAGATACCGCCCAACCCTGCTTGGGATTGGGCTGCGCCGCCAGAACGGATTGCGCGGGAAAACCTTGTTGCTCGTGATCAGCCACCGCCAAATGAAGTGGAATTTCAATCGTACCGTCGGGTGACCAATCCACACCGGGGGACGGAACGCTCTCGGGTTGCTGCTGCCAAACGGTTTCCCGATCTTCATCAAGCAAGCGGATCTGGTATCCCTGCAAACGCTTCGCGATCGTGGCCCCACCATCGGTTCGATTCCAGACAGCCAATCGCTCCACCGGCACTGATTTTCCTAAATCAATTTCTATCCAAGGATCTTTTTGCGAAGCAGTGTGGGTTACCGATCCACCGTTGTAATTACCGTCGGTGTTCCCGTCGTTGATGTACTTTACCTCGCCACCAAAGTCGGTCGTACTCTGACTCGGTGTCCCATCCAACGCAACATTTTTGCCGCCGCTGTAAACTTCGATTTCTGCCAAGTGAATCATTTTATTTTCACCTGGCAGATCAACCCGCACATACCTCGCCTCGGTTGACTGAGAATCCCTTGGCTCCCAAACAGCTGAAATCGAACTTACGACAAAGTTATCGGTTTGTTCGGCAGGCACCTCCAAGCGTATCCCCGTGATCGACTGCGTCTCGATCGGATAGCGAACTTGATACCGATCCGTCTGCGGCAACTCTCCACTCGCATCAATCCAACCTTCCTCACCGATCACCAGTGATCGCTGCTCGGCTTCGACCGCCTCGGCAAATAAGGGACGCCACGTTGGCTGCTCATCAAATCCAGCTAACCAATCCACCCGATCAGCGTCAATCTCTGGTCGTTCTTGCGTTAGTTTCTGTTGTAATGCCTTAATTTCCAGTTGGAGTGATTTCTGTTGCGTTCGCTGTTCCTCCGACCAGACCTCCAGCAGTGGCCGCTCGTCGCGCTGATCGCTGTCTTCAGATTGATTAAAGAAAGCAAAAAACTGAAAGTACTCATCCTGAGTAATTGGGTCGTACTTGTGCGTGTGGCATTGCGCACACGCCATGGTGGTGCCCATCCAAACCGCCATCGTCGTATTCACTCGATCGACAATCGCAACGTTCCGAAACTCTTCATTATTCGTACCACCTTCATTGTTCGTTAATGTGTTGCGATGAAAGGCGGTTGCGATCAGTTGCTCATCGGTGGGATCCCCAAGCAAGTCGCCGGCGATCTGTTCGATTGTGAACTGGTCGAATGGCTTGTTCGCATTTAGCGAGCGAATCACATAATCGCGGTAAGCCCATATTGTCCGTGGCGGGTCGTCGGCGTAGCCCGCGGAATCAGCATAGCGGGCTAAATCGAGCCAAACGCGAGCCCACCGTTCTCCGTAGGACTGCTTATCCAGCAAACGATCGACGTACAGTTCGTAGGCATTGTCACGCGTATCGGATTCGAAGTCTTTTGCTTCTTGCCACGTCGGTGGCAACCCGGTTAGATCGAGAGACAAGCGTCGTGCCAACGTCAAGCGATCCGCCTCTGGAGAAGGCTGCAATCCGAGTGAATCGAGTTTTGCTAACACAAAATGGTCAATCGGATTAGCAACCCAACTTGGATCATTCACCGTAGGAAGTTTTGGCCGCTCGGGTTTGACATAAGACCAATGCTTGGCATACGGAGCGCCCTGTTCAACCCAACGTTTCAACAAGGCAATTTCGGGTTCACTCAGAGGTTTACCTTTGCCCGGCGGCGGCATTTGCAAATCAGGATCATCACTAGTGATGCGAACAAACAACTCACTTTCCTCGGGATCTCCCGGAGCAATGGCTGCATAACCGCCGAGATCAGCGGTAGCCCCCGCAAGTGAATCAAGCCGCAAACCGGCTGCTCGCTCTGCCTCGTCCGGTCCGTGGCAGATCAAACAGTGATTCGACAATAACGGCCGAATCTCACGATTGAAATCAACTAAGTCCTCGGCATCAGCAGAACCGAGACCTGGCGATGCCATCACGAGGCACACCGCAAGGGATACGCCAAATCGCTGGCGGATCCGTCGATCAAACAAGTACTTGAACAAATTCATACGGTTGTTTGGCGAGCGTTGAAACTCAGCAGGGTGGGGCAGGGGGGAGTCGGAGAACTGCGTTTCACAGAGCGGACTCTCTATTCTAACTGGTTTGTTGCACGATGGCGCTACCAACAGATCCCCCAACCCAGATCCACCAGCACAGATCCACCAGCACAGATCCACCAGCACAGATCCACCAGCACAGATCCACCAGC
>JARGNK010000313.1 GCA_029213145.1 Rubripirellula sp.
TCAATCGAACCATCCCGCCTTTATCTATGGGCATCTGAGTCTCTATGCCAGTCGAGTGATTGAGCAGGTCGGGGGTGACGCGACTGGGTTTCAGCCCAGTCAAGCGTTGACGGATGTGTTTTCGAAGGATGCGCAGTGCGTGGACGATCCAGACGGCACGATTTATCCGGCGATGGATGAAGTTGTGCAATTCTGTCTGTCCGGGTATCGCGCAGCCAGTGAGGCTCTCAAGGCGGCCGATGATCAATGCTTTCATGCTGAGAATCCCAACGAAGCGATGCGGGCAAAATTTCCCACCAACGGTGCGATGTTAGGGTTCTACGTCGGCGGCCACTTCATGATGCACATGGGCCAACTGAGTGCTTGGCGTCGAGCCGCTGGATTAGGGCCTGCTTGAGCCAGATTGGTTTCCGCTTTTGCCGTGCATTGACGCGCGTAAGTTCGCTTGGGGCGCGTGTCAACGAATAGGGTCCACGTGAATGTGCCGTCTTGTTCATCGATCGGTTAGCGATTTTACCAATCGTGATATTACGAGTTTGAATCTCGGCGGTTGTTTACGGATACTGGAATAATTCGTCTCGCAGTGTTTGCTTGAGATTGGATGCCAGGATGATGGAATTCTTTGACGAAG
The DNA here is from genome assembly GCA_029213145.1 of Rubripirellula sp. Lineage (GTDB taxonomy): Bacteria > Planctomycetota > Planctomycetia > Pirellulales > Pirellulaceae > Rubripirellula. The sequence continues at coordinate 632 of JARGNK010000313.1, forward strand.
ATACAAATGAGCCAATGGGAGCCAGGTTCCTGGCAATTCAAGCAGGCGCTTCAACAGCCTAACTACGAAGATCCGCAACAGCTAGAAATGGTGTGCGGCGAGCTTTCTGGGCGTCCACCGTTGGTCACCAGTTGGGAAATTGAAAGACTAAAGTCACAGTTGTCGATGGCCTCTCAAGGTCTCGCCTTCTTGCTGCAGGGAGGTGACTGCAACGAGAGTTTTGCTGCTTGCACGGCGGACCCGATCGAGAAAAAGCTCAAGGTGCTGTTGCAGATGAGTCTGGTGCTTGTCTACGGCATGCAGAAGCCCGTGATTCGGGTGGGCCGAATCGCAGGGCAGTACGCCAAACCTAGATCAAATGAAACGGAAACCCGTGATCGGGTCACACTCCCTTCCTATCGGGGTGATTGTGTCAATCGGATCCCATTCACCGTAAACGATCGCGAGCCTCGACCTGAGAATATGCTGAAGGCATATGACTGCTCAGCCCAGACGCTTAATTATTTGCGAGCTCTAACCGAAGGCGGCTTTGCTGATATCAACCATCCGGAGAATTGGGAACTTGATTTTGTAACACAGTCCGCGCGGTCCCAAGAGTATCACCAAATGGTTAGCGGGATTGGCAATTCGCTTCGTTTTATTGACACCATTGGTGGTGTTAGTCGTGCTGATCTCTCACGTGTTGATTTTTACACTTCGCACGAAGCGCTGTTGTTGCCTTACGAACAGGCGATGACACGCCGCGCGCTTGGATCAGACCAGTGGTACAACCTTGGCACACATTACCCCTGGATCGGTGATCGCACGCGCGACCTTGATGGAGCCCACGTTGAGTATTTTCGTGGGATTAAGAACCCAATCGGGATGAAGATTGGTCCATCAGCATCTGTTGAACAATTGGTCTCCCTATTGAATCGATTGAATCCGAACCGTGAACCCGGTCGGATGACATTGATCTGTCGTTTTGGCGCCTCGAAAGTCCGCGATTGCCTGCCACCGCTGATCGAGGCGGTCAAGAAGAATCAGCACCCTGTGTTGTGGGCTGTTGATCCAATGCATGGAAATACAATAACGACTGACGATGGAACCAAAACACGTCATTTCGATCAAATTCTGGATGAAGTACGTGAATCGTTCGCTGTTCATGCGAAGCACCAGACCATCATTGGTGGTATTCATCTGGAATTAACAGGGAATAACGTAACCGAGTGCATCGGAGGCGCCGGCGGGCTGAGCCCGGCGGACCTCGACCGGGCGTACGAGAGCAATGTCGATCCGCGACTGAATTATGAGCAGGCGATGGAGATCGCCTTCCTGATTGCTGGCCAGTTGCCGGTTGATGCGGGTGGATCCTGCTAAATTGTTGTTGGCTTCCTTTTAACTTTCCCGTTGAGCGCTGTGATGAAACGATCCGCAAGAATATTCCTGGGTCTTGTCTGTGGTTGGTTAGTGACGTTCTCTGGCGTCGCGAGGTCTGAGGACAGACCGAATATTTTGTTCATCATGTCGGATGATCATACGGCGCAAGCGATCGGCGCTTACGCGACATTGCTAAAGGAATTGGATCCCACTCCCACCATCGATGCCTTGGCTGCTGATGGCATCTGTTTTGACAACGCTTTTTGTACCAATTCAATTTGCACTCCCTCGCGAGCTTGCATCATTACAGGCCAGTACGACCATGTGAATGGAGTTTTTGATTTAGGAGGACGAATCGCCCGTGAAAAACAAACATTGCCAATCTTGATGCGGGCACAGGGCTACCAAACCGCGATGATCGGTAAGTGGCACCTGAAAGTCGAACCTAACTACGATTTCTACAAGGTGCTGCCGGGACAGGGGAAATACTTTGACACGGAATTTCGCATCCAAGGGGTGAAGCCATGGCCCAAAAATGTTGTGAAGTATCCAGGGTCTCATTCCTCCGATGCCATCATGGACTCGACGTTGGCTTGGTTTAAAGAGCAACGAAACCCAGACAAGCCATTCTTTGTTTGCCACCACTTCAAAGCGCCGCACGACTATTTTCAGAGTCACCCAAGGTATGACAGTTACTTGGCTGATGTCGATATCCCTGAGCCGGCGTCACTCTGGGAAAAGCCCGACACTTGGGGTTCGATAGCGACACGTGGATACCAAGATGAACTGATTCCGCACATCGGAACCTCCATTGGACGGCGTAATCCAAGACGTAGTTATGCCGCGGATCTACCGCGTGTCTTTCCAGACGAATTTAAGTGGGACTACCGGAATCCGAATCTTACTGATGTGGTGGTGAAACGCTTGGCGTACCAGGCGTACCTGAAAAAGTATCTGCGTTGCGTCAAGGGTGTTGATGACAATTTGAAGCGATTGTTTGATTACTTGAAGCAAGAGAATCTGTATGACAACACTGTCATCATCTACACCGGCGATCAGGGATTCTGGCTCGGCGAAAAAGATTATCAGGACAAGCGATGGGCGTATGACGAATCAGCGCGAATGCCATTGATTGTGCGATATCCCAAAACCATTTCTAGCGGGATCCGCAGCGATGCGATTATCGAAAATGTCGACTTTCCAGCGCTAATGTTGGACTTTGCCGGAGCTGAAATACCTTCGCAGATGCAGGGTCGTTCCTTTCGCAGTATCTGCGAAACCGGCATCGAGCCCGATGATTGGAAGCAAGCGGCTTACTATCGGTACTGGATGCACATGGCGCACCACGATAACCCTGGCGAGATGTCGATTCGCACCAAGAATCATAAGCTGATTTATTTTTACGGCTGCAACTATCAAGGTGAAGAGCAAACTCCGCCATCTTGGGAATTGTATGACTTGGTGAAGGATCCACGGGAACTTAATAATGTGTATGACCAGTCGGAATACCGTGAAGTGCGAGAGCGGCTAAAAATTCAGTTCGCGAAACTGCGATTGGATGTGGGAGACGACGGATCGCATTATCCAGCCTGCGAGCGGATCGTCCAGGAATTTTGGGACTACGACGAAGCAGATCGGCAGAGGGCGATCAAGATTTCAAATCAGTTTCGGCAGCGACGTGAAGCGGAACTGGCAGACCGAAAGTGAGTTTCTTGCATCATGTCTGCGCATCAAAAGATGAGTTGTTGGTTGCTTGCAATCTTGTCTGCAACATTTCTCTCGGCAACACACGCGGCTGAACAATCTGTTGAGCAAGTTGTGTCGGCAATGCGGCAGGCTGCTGAGTTTTACACAACCAAAGTTTCCAGCCATGGCGGCTACGTGTATCACTATTCGCTCGACTTGCAGCAACGCTGGGGTGAAGGTGAGGCAACCCAGGACCAAATTTGGGTACAGCCCCCTGGAACACCAACGGTCGGAATGGCGTTGCTCCGCGCGTATCAGGCCACGGGCGAACGTCTGTATCTAAAGGCTGCGTCCAATGCAGGTAGGGCATTGGTGAAAGGTCAGCTCAAATCGGGTGGTTGGACCAATGTCATCGATTTTGATCCTAAAGGACGGCGGGTTGCCCAGTATCTGCAGGGTGGCAAACGAGGAAAAAACAACTCTTCACTCGATGACGGTCAGACTCAGTCAGCGAT
>JARGNK010000070.1:0-14199 GCA_029213145.1 Rubripirellula sp.
ACGAATTGCCGCTCCTCCGAGCAAGCCCACTGCTACTCCGAGCAAGCCCACTGCTCCTCCGAGCAAGCCCACTGCTACTCCGAGCAAGCCCACTGCTACTCCGAGCAAGCCCACTGCTACTCCGAGCAAGCCCACTGCTACTCCGAGCAAGATTGCGCGAACCGGTGGCACAAACGCGAATCGGTGAGGTGAACAGAAGCCGTAGAATCGGCATCGATCATCAACCAAGCGATCAACAAGCCGACGCAAACGTGAAACACGATTGATGACCCGCACGGGTTTGTTTCACTCCGTTCTACTGACGGTTTTGCCTCATTGCCTGAGCAGACTCGAGCACCTCAGCTGACTCTTTCTCCGCCCCCTTTCTCCGTCCCCACCGCCCCTCACTCATTCACACAAACAAGATGACGCAATCTATCAGTTTGGTCGGTGGCTCAGTGGTTTTACCGGATCGCATCCTACCCAACGGGATCGTGGTTTGTCGGGGTAGGCAGATCCAATACGTAGGGCAAGCAACCAGCCGGATCCCCAAGACATCCAAGGTCGTAGCGGTTCGAGGCGGCTACATCTGCCCAGGATTCATCGACATTCACATTCATGGCGGCGGCGGATCCGACTTCATGGATGGTGACGTCCAAGCCGCGATCAACGTAACCAAAGCCCACGCGAGACATGGCACAACGACTCTATTTCCCACCACCAGCACTGGTTCTCGTAAACAAATCGAGGCGATGCTAGACGCTTGCATCCAAGCCCGCGACCAATGGCAGATCGATCACGGCAGCCGCATTGCCGGTGTGCATCTGTATGGCCCCTACTTTGCTAAATCGAAAGCTGGCTGCCACAGCGTCAAAGAATGCCGATCACCGACGGCGACCGAAACCAAGATGTACCTTCGCAAAGGAATCGTACGCATCGCCACTTGCGCGGCGGAACTGCCTGGCGCAGCGGCGTTCTACGAAACAGCCAGCAAGCATGATTGCCTGGTCACATGCGGTCACTCCAACTCAAGCTGGACAGAGATGGAGGCGGCATTTCGAGCCGGCATGCGGCACGTAGATCATTTTTGGTGCGCTATGAGCAACGTCTCCTCGGTGCGTGGAAGACTTGGCGTGCCGATGCAAGGCAGCATGCTGGAATACGTCCTCGACAACGCCGAAATGAGTACAGAAGTGATTGCCGATGGCATGCACCTTTCACCTGAATTACTCCGATTCGCCTGGAAGTTTAAATCTCCGCAACGGCTCTGCCTCGTCACCGATTGCAACCGCGCCCTGGATATGGCCCCCGGCCGATACAGGTTTGGCCCGCGCACTGACGGTGCTTGGTTCACCAGTGACGGCCAAGTAGGTTGGGCACCAAGTGGATCGCTGGCCAGCGCGGTCACCGGCATGGACCATATGGTCCGGACCATGCACCAAAAGGCCGGGGTCCCTCTAGTAGATGCCGTGCGAATGGCCACACTGACACCAGCCGAACGAACTTCGATCGACTCACGCGTTGGGAGCTTGGAAAAAGGGAAAGACGCAGATTTGGTCGTGCTGACTCAAAAACTGAAAGTCAAACAGGTCTACATCCAAGGTGAACGCCTGCGGTCTTGACTGTGGCCATCACCGTGGTCATCCAAACATCGCTTTAATTCCGACGATGCTAAAGCGGACTTCAGAGTGACGCTTGAATACCCCACTGCAGTGCACCAATTGTATTGAGCCTGTTTTTATTGACGATCGATTCATGAGAATCGCTTTCAGGGGACTGCCCCTACCACTTTCCCAAAACGCAATATCACTCAGCCTCCTGAATTACTCAGCCTACCGACCAACCATCTCCTTTTTTCGTATCCACGGCAATGCATCCTGACGTTACGATAGAGCTATGGCTGAACCACGTCCCACCCAACAAGGCATTCGACCGCACACGCCGCCGGATGGCCAACCCAAACCCAAGAAAGTCAAGCGTCCTCGCCGGCGCGGACCGGTAGCAAAAACAGTGATCGCAGCTGCTCAGATTGGAATCGTTCTCTACGCAGCGATCCTGCTTGCGCTTGTGTTGCTTGAAACACGACTGGTCTACCCCGGCGCTTACCTCCCCGATTCCATGACCGCTCCACTGAACGCTTCAGCAGGAATCGAAACTGTTGAATATCAGTCGACCGACAATCTGCAACTCAAAGGCCGGTTACTGGAACGTCCAGGCAGTGAACGCTTTGTGCTGATTTTTCATGGGAATGCCCAGAAGGCAATGTGGCTCGATCCTTGGTTACTGCAGGTCGCTGAGGCGTTTGATGCGACCACGATGGTGGCTGAATACCGAGGCTTTGCAGACGACACAACTCCTACCGAAAAAGGGGTCTTATCCGACTGCTTCGCCGCACGAGACTATCTCTGTGATCGCTTTCAAAAAGAGCCTGAAGAAATCATCTTGCTGGGCCGTTCCCTCGGCGGTGCGTGTGCCGTCGCAGTTGCCGCACAAGACGGCGCCGCGGGGCTTGTCTTGGACCGTACCTTTGATTGCGCCGTTGATGTAGCGTCTGGAAATTATCCTTTCGTCCCGGTGCGAATGCTGATGAAAAATCGCTTCGATTCGCTCTCTCGAATTACCGTGTACGATGGCCCGCTCATCTCTGTCCATGGAGCGAACGACGAAGTCATTCCGGTCAAGAATGGACGTCGACTGTTTGAAAAAGCGCGAGGCCCCAAGCAATGGATCGAATTCCAAGACTTTGGCCATCTGGAACCGATGCCCGATGAAATGCTGCAACAAATCGCCGATGAACTCGCAAAGCTGCAGCCAGCAAAACCGGTCTCCCCGTCGAGTTAGACGTCGACGTCGACCTAGAGGGTGACAGCGACCTGGGCGGCGGCGGTGCAGACCACAGCAGATTAATCACGCTGGCCCCCAAAGCTCTGGCCCCCAAAGCTCTGGCCCCCAAAGCTCTGGCCCCCAAAGCTCTGCATTCCTTGTCGCGTCACTTCACGATCGCGTTACTGCTCGATCAAGTTGCGGAGTTCATTGATCAATCGTTCGGGTTGCCCGTGCTGATACTCAACTTTGACAGCTTCCTTCGTCGCCAAGTGCTTGACTTGAACCCGCCTTTCAGACCACTCATTACCGCCTGCGACAATCGCTGCGGTGAATCCTTTTTGATCGGCATATTTCAGTTGGGCACCAAGTTTTCTCGCATCCGGATAGATTTCTGTCCCGATGCCCGCTTGACGCAAATTGGCCGCCAACTGCAAATAATCATCACGATAATCGCGATCGAAGAACGCCACGAACACAGGGGCTGGCGTCGACGCGTTTGGCAATAAACCCAGCTGTTCCATCGCCGCCAATAAACGATCCAACCCAAGGGAAGCGCCAATTCCCGGCAGATGCTGTTTGGTGTACAGTCCTGCCAAGTTGTCGTACCGACCACCGCTACAAACACTCCCAATGGCGGGCAGGTCATCAAGCGTCGTTTCAAAAATGACACCGGTGTAGTAATCCAATCCACGCGCGATGGAAACGTCCACTTTCAAACGTGTTGCCGGCACACCCGACGCAACCGCACCTTGATAGATGTCTTTCAGCCGTTCGATTCCAGTGGCCGCCATCTCGTTGTTCCCCGTGATCTCCGGCAGTCGCTCGAAGATCGAGTCAGCATCACCATCACAACCCGCCAGCGCCAGAACTTTCAGCGCCTGCTCTTCGCTGATCTCAGCCACCGAACACATTTCTGTTTTCGTTTTTTCAAAACCGATTTTCGCGAGCTTGTCGAGCGTTCGCAGAATCGGCACTGTTCGGTCAGCCAGTGACAAGCCTTCCAACAAGCCAGTCAAAATAACTCGATTATTCAAACTGATCGTAAAGCGATCGAAGCCAAGCTGCTCGAGCAGTCGATTGATGACCGCGACTGCTTCGATATCAGCCAGGACCGACTCGGTGCCAATCGTATCGAAGTCACATTGCACAAACTCTCGATACCGGCCGGCCTGAGGATTTTCACCCCGCCAAACCGGCGCGATGTGATACCGCTTGAATGGCGTCCCCAACGTGCCAATGTGCTGGGCAGCAAATCTCGCTAAGGGTACAGTCAAATCAAACCGCATGCCAACGGAACGTCCACCATTATCTTCGAACCGGTAAATCTGCCGGTCGGTTTCGTCGCTACCTTTTCCCGTCAGGATTTCAAGGTACTCGAGGACAGGCGTATCAATCGGTGCAAAACCGAATGAGCGAAATACATCACGCGCAACCCCCATCATCTGTTCCCGCGGAATCATCACCGAGGGCAAGTAATCTCGAAATCCCTTGAGCGTACGTGGTTGAATCAACGGCATGTTTGAATCAGCGGCTTGGAAGTAACGGGTGACGTAAAAGGAACAGGTAGCGTGAAAGACGTGGGGACAGGATTCAGCAAGCGACGGGGTAACACACCCAACAAAGTCTTGAACAAGCCTTACGCCAATGGCAACGAAGTGGGGCGCCGGCTTCGCAAGGAATCTTGATCGCCCAATGTCTCATCTGGAAATTGGGGCCCGAACAACGCGTCGGCGTACTCATCAATCTGCTCCGCCGTCTCGAAGTACTTTTCGTAGCACCAATCGTCCTCGAATTCACACTCGTCTGTGGTGTAATCCCGACAGATTTGCGGCCGCGTTTCGTAGATACCACAGCGATAATCGTCGCGTAAATGCTTACAAGTCGTGTGCACCAAGAGGTACCAATCATCACCATCGACAAACACGCTCGCCCGATCATGCAACAGGTACCAACGCATGAAATCAAAGTCACGACGCACAACGGGCTCGTCAATCGCCAACGCGAAGTAGTGACAACACTTCGCCGTGCAGTGATCACACAGATTTTCCCCAGCGGGGAAATCACTGCGTCGTCGTTTGGTGGGAGGTGCGATCGCAGACATCGGTCGGACAGCCTGTAACGGTTTGATGGTTTGACACAGCCGATCCGACGACAGGTTCACCGGCGTGGCTCGGCCTGAGCAGAAAACATGTCGTACCGTACCAAAGGCGGGGGTCGGCAAAAAAGCCCCCACACGAAACAATGCAGGCGACCACAGCAGCAACGATCAGTAAAACGCACGCGAAAAACCCCACGAAAAGGCCTCCATGGAAGTCGTCATCACTGCCCTCGGGCCCGATAATGTTGGCTTGGCAGATCCCATCATCCATGATGTCACCGGACGTGGCGCGCGGATCGCTGAGATTCAGATGTACGATCACGACGAGGAGCATCTGTTTGCGATGCTGTGCCGGATCGATATTGAGGCCGCTGAATTCGAGCCGCTGGTATCGGCGATGAAAGAAATCGGGAAAAACACACGTTTGGCAATCCGGGTCTGGAGCAGTGAATACCGTGCCAAACGCCCTCGCTTGGCGATCTGCTGCACGTATGTCGAGCACACCCCGCGCGCCGTGTTGGCTGCAGTTGCCGACAAAACCATTCAAGCGGAATCGGCCGTCGTCATCTCAAATCGCAAAAAGCTGAATGGGTTGGCGGATGAATTTGAAGTCCCCTTTCGAATGATCGGTGACGGAACTGGCGAAGTGAACGATGACCAGATGGTCGAAATCCTCGACGAGTTCGACGTCGACTACGTTGTGTTGGCTCGCTACATGCGCATCCTACCTCCGTCGACATGCTGGCAATTCGCAGGCGGCCGAATTATCAATCTGCACCATGGACTGCTACCCGGATTCCCCGGATTTCGGCCGTACCAGGACGCCTACAACGCTCGCATGCTGACCTTTGGCGCAACTTGCCACTTCATCATCCCTGAACTTGATGCCGGCAATCAGACGATCAACCAAAGAACCTTCTCCGTCGCTCCAGGCACCTTATTGAAGAACGTGATCGCAGAGGGCGAAAGCCAAAACGAACCCGCCTGCCTGGTCGAAGGTGTTCGACGAGTCGTTGATCGCGAAATTTACCTTCACTTCCATCGCGTCGTCGCCAGAACGCGATAACCGTCGCCTCACGATAAACGCTCCGCTCACCATCTCTGGGATGCTAGAGCTCTTCTTTCACAACCCGAATGTAGTGGTCGACCATTTCGACCGACAGCAGGTCCGCTCCCGCTCCTTGCATATCAGCATTCTTGGCGAGCGGCATGTGGCAACGAATGCAGTCGTCGACGATTTTGTTGCCCAATTCAGCTGACATCCCACAATGCTCAACTTGATGACACTGAATACAAGCCTGCGTGAACACTTTGGTATTTCCCCGTTGATTTTCATGTGGATTGTGACACGTCGTGCAGGTCATTTCCGATTGCTGAAAACACTCACTCATCGAGATCCGCGTCAGCTGATTGCTGGTATGAACACCGCTGGCACCAGAGGCACTCGACTCGATGGCCTTATGATGATCAGATAACTTTTGCCCCGGCACAAAGGAGAATGCATCGCTCAAGAGTTTGAAAGATCCCGAATGACACTGAGCGCAGATTTCCAACTGTTGCTGCCGTGTTAAGTCGGAAGGCTGAATGATGTGTTTGCTTGTTTTCTCCTCAGGAAACTTTCGGTGGTATTGCACATGCGTCTCTCCCGGTCCGTGACAACGCTCACAGGAGATACCAAGAACGGCCGAATCACGATGATAAAAATTGGGGGCCTGCTTACGCTTGATAAACGTGATGTGGCACTCCAAACAAGAATCACGAATCACCCTTGAATAAACAGCAACGGTGTCATCGTAACCGGGACTCTTGATCCATGAATCGACCTTTGTCAGGTAAGAAACGTGAGTTTGATAGAGGCCGTCACCGTGCCAATAAAGCATCGTCTGACCTGACTTTGCTGACCCCGTGAAGACATCCATCGGGATATCCAAATGCCAATCGTCGTAAGAAACGGTCTGCACTAACCGGTCTTCCAAATTGCTCATCTTAAAAGACAACGCGGCATCGCTTGTGGCCAGCCCACTGCCCGGACCATCAAAGTGCCCATGAATGCCACCTGGCACGACACGACCGCTGGTGAGGTGATGCGCCGTTTCGACGAACCCTTTGTGGCGATCGCGGTGGCATTCGGCGCAAACATCCGCACCGAGGTAGCCCGGGTTCGAGCGTTGATCGGTGTCATCGACAGACTCTCCAATGGGAAAAACACCGTCTCGGGGAGGCGGAAATGGCAGATCGACCAACGTCGAATAATTACCTTGGCTAAGCATCCACGTATCGCCCACCGCATCACGCTCTGCGATCAGCGAGTCCGAAATTCGAAAGATACCGGGGGATTCGATGTTCCGTGTCGACTCAGCGAGATTTGCTTTCCTGGCAAGATTTCTGGCAATTTCAGCATCCGGCGATTCGGGACGCAGCGTTAAAATCGCGGCAACGATCGCCACCAATAACAGTCCCAAAAAGATGTTTTTTCCGCTCATTACCGGAGTATACCCGACCCAACCTGCCGTCCGCGTGCCTGCTGAAAATCTGCGCCCCGCTTTTTTGGCTACCCACCGACAACGGGGGAAGCAAGGGAATTGATGTTGACGTGGCGGAGCTGGCTCCTAACAATTCTTCGCTGCTTGTGTTGGATATCTGGTTTTGGCCCGAGGGCCCGGCAGATTTGCTACGCTGCAATGGATTGCATCAATCGAAATTTTCCCACCGGACGGCCGGAGCGCCAAAAAAGACGGTGGGTGGACCGATTGGAAAAGTTTCGCCAGCTTAGGGTGAAACTGTCAGGGAAAGATCTGTGTGTGCACTTCTTTCTGCGGTTGCCGTTTTGAACGGCGACGACTGATGGTGGAGAACTAAGTTGCACCTTTCAATGGAGTTGTCGTTTGTCCCTCCCCCAGGACTTCGACCTGAAAGAGCGAGTACGTAGCGCGGTTGACATCGTCGATGTCATCGGCGGGACGATCGAATTGCAGCCACAGGGCCGCAATTTTGTGGGGCGCTGCCCTTGGCACGAAGATCGCCGCCCCTCCCTATCAATCAACCAGGAACGACAGACCTGGAAGTGCTGGCCCTGCGACATTGGGGGCGACGTTTTTAGCTTCGTCATGCGTCGTGACGGTGTCGATTTTCCGGGCGCGCTGCAAACGCTCGCTGAACTGGCAGGGATTTCGGTCGAGCAATATCGAGGCGGCAAAAAGACCCAACCCGGTAGCCCCGATGACCGGCCAACACTCATGTCGGTGGTCAAATTGATCGCCGACGCTTACTTCGATCAGCTCGAAAATGGCTCCAGCCACGATGCCCAACTGGCTCGTGACTATTTGGCATCGCGTGGTATCAGCGATGAGAGCCGCCAAAAATTTCGAATTGGCTTTGCTCCCGACCAGTGGAGCTACGCCATCGACCTGTTGGCGAAAAAGGGATTCAGTGGAGAAGTCGCATACGCGGCCGGTGTCGCGTCCAACCGCAGCAGTGGCGGGCACGTCGACATGTTCCGCGGCCGGCTGATGTTTCCGATCCACGATCTGCAAAGTCGCCCGATCGCTTTAGGTGGACGAGTGATTCCCGCAATCGCCGAGCGGCACGGGGATCGAGCTGGCGGCAAGTACATCAACGGTCGCGAAACGCTATTGTTTCGAAAATCTCATCAACTCTACGGTCTCGACCTCGCCCGAGATGCCATCCGTCGCAAGGGCGAAGTGCTGGTCATGGAAGGCTACACCGATGTCGTTGCAACACGGCAAGCAGGGATCGAACCGGTTGTGGCTGTGCTAGGCACCGCCTTGGGAGAACAACACGTAAAAATACTGCGGCGACTTGCAGATCGCGTCGTCCTGGTGCTCGACGGCGATACGGCAGGTCAAAAACGGGCCGACGAAATCCTAGAGCTGTTTGTTCGAGCGGACGTCGACATGCGAGTGCTCACCCTGCCCGAGGGTAGTGACCCGGCCGACTTCATTACCGAACATGGACCGCAACAACTCCAGCATCTGGTCGATCAGTCACCCGATGCTCTAGACCACAAACTCGGTCGCCTAACTGCCGGCGTCGACATTGCCAACGACACCCACCGGGTCACCAGCGCTGTCGATACGATGCTGAAAATTGCGGCAAAGGCTCCCGATGGTCTGCGGATCGACCAGTTGCTTAAGCGGATGTCGCGAACCTTTGAATTCAAACTTGAACGACTCGAACGACGCCTGGAACATTTTCGAGACGAAATCGCACGGCAACCGGTTCGCCGCACTAAACCAGCCGAACGACGCCCCGCCACACCACGACCAAGCCCGCAGCACGCACCCCGGCAAGATCAACAACCTCCAATCGACGACCCCAATGCCGCACTATCGCAGTGCGCCGAGGAAGTCGATCTCGGTGGTGGACCATCACAACCATCCACTCGATACGCCCCGCAATTCGCTTCGCTCCACCCCCTCACTGGAATCGACCGAGAATTATTTGAAGCGTTGATCGAAGATCCTGATCTCGCAGCCATGGCTGTCGAAGCCATTGACCCCGACTGGCTTACCAGCAACACCGCAAAGATGCTGCTGTCGGCCTACCAGGACCTGGAACTGGCGGGCCACTCGCTCGAAATCGAGGCGGTCTTGCTGCTGGTGGAAAATGAATCATTAAAAAACCAGATCGTCAACCTGCAACAACGGATCGCCAACCGGCGAGACGATAAACCCGAATCAGCATCGCTGCGCTATGCAGCAATCATGACCCGCTATCGAGATTGCGCTTTCACCGTCGAGCAAAGACGACAGATCGAAAAGCTGCAATCTGCGGAACTTGAAGAAGAAGAAGAAGTCGCAATGCTCAAAGCGATGCTCGAAACCCAACGAGCCCGACATCGCTCATAACCCTTTGGATAAGGAGTCGCTCCCCGCAGCACACTGACCCACAGCACACTGACCCACAACGCAATTTACCAAAACGGATTTTGACCCACGTGTCACGAAGACACGAATAAACATGAGGTTTGTTCATATGCAATTAATGGATCAAGAACTTTCGACCCTGGTCTCCCGCGGAATCCAAGATGGATTTTTGACCTATGAAGAAGTCGATCGTTACCTACCTGACGAAGATGTCAACTCACAGAAACTCGATCGACTGCTCCTGTCACTGGAACGTCACAAAATCAAGTTGATCGACAAGAAACCGCAGTCACCCCTGAACTTTCCCGAACTCGGCCAAACCAACGAACCGTCCGCAGCTTCACAACTTCGGGCAACGATGTCGGGTGAATCAGCGTCAGACACTGACGAACCGGCCACCGTCTCAAGTTCGGACATGCCCAAGCCGAGCGACGACCCGATTCGAATGTACCTCAGCCAGATGGCCGAGATACCGCTGCTGACGCGTGAAGAAGAAATCGCGTTGGCGAAGAAGATTGAAATCACGCGAAAACAATTCCGTCGCTCGCTACTGGAATCGGACTACGCGCTCCGGTCCACTGTCGCGACCTTGCACCGCGTCCACACGGGAGAACTGCCATTCGACCGAACCATCAAGGTGTCGCTTACCGAACGACTGACGAAAGAACAGATCACAGCTCGAATGCCGCATAATCTGCGAACACTCGATGTGCTGATCTGCCAAAACAAAAGCGACTTTGAGCTCCAAGTTCGAACCAGCACTTCACCAAGACTAAAAGCTGAAGTTCGACGCCGCTTCATTCGCAATCGTCGCAAGTGCTTGAACCTAGTCGAGGAATTAAGCCTGCGAAGTCGACGCGTCACACCTCTGCTGAAACAGCTCGAAGAGATTTCTCGACGCATGAATTTCATCCGTCAGCGCCTAGAAGAACTCGGCACTGACGCCGTCAGCCGCGACGAAGCCGCCGACTTGCGTCAAGAACTTCGCGAATTGATGCTGGTGACCCAAGAAAGCCCCACCAGCCTGCACAATCGCATGCAAAAGGCACGTCAATATTTTGAGGTGTACGAAGCGACGAAACGCCAACTCAGTAGTGGTAATCTACGATTGGTCGTTTCAATTGCCAAAAAGTACCGCAATCGAGGCCTATCCTTCTTGGACCTGATTCAAGAAGGAAACACCGGCCTGATGCGTGCCGTTGACAAATACGAGTATCGCCGCGGATTCAAGTTCAGCACCTACGCCACCTGGTGGATTCGCCAGGCAATCACCCGTGCGATCGCTGATCAGGCGAGAACGATCCGAATTCCAGTCCACATGATCGATGTGCTGAGCAAACTTCGCCAGGCGCAGAAGCATCTCACGCAAGAACTCAAACGAGAACCGACCTACGACGAAATCTCTCAAGTAACGGAGATTCCGCTCGAGGAAGTTCGTCGCGTAATGGACATCGGACGACACCCGGTCTCCCTCGATCGGCCCGTCGGTGAAGGCGAAGACAGCAGCTTTGGTGAGTTCATCGAAGATGGTGACAGTCACAATCCAGTGATCACGACCGCCAGCAGCATCCTTCGAGGAAAGATCGATGAGCTACTAAAAACGCTCACCTTTCGAGAACGCGAGATCATTCGACTACGCTACGGATTAGTCGACGGATACAGCTACACCCTGGAAGAGTGCGGCCGAATCTTTAAAGTGACACGTGAACGGGTCCGACAAATCGAAGCCAAAGCGGTCGCCAAACTACAAAGCCCCAGTCGGGCTGATCGCTTGGCCGCCTTTCTAAAGACCGCTGCCTAAAACCCCAGAGACGAAAAGAGAATCCTGTTAGTAGAAGGCCGGGCGTTTGAAACCGGCTCTCAAAACTTCCAGAGATTCGGGCAGAAAGCGAGCGGGAACATCCATTCAGGCTGGGGCACTTCGCCCCAGCCTGTTTATGTTCTTGCCTGTTTGACGTTCTTGCCTGTTTGACGTTGCTGCCTGCCTCGCATTGCATCCTCGGTTGCGTTACCGCCTCTTGGCGGCGATCCCTCTTACAACGGTCGCCAAAAAATAGTTGCAAGTTTTTCGGTTCAGCCGGAATTCGTCCGGCAACCAAGCCCCGACCCTGGTTCCGAAAATTTCTGCCGCTAGATATTCACGCGGTAATTGACACCATCAATCACATGAATTGGGCGATTTGGCTTCGGTGGCCACGCTGGATCCTTGAGCGTAGATTCCCAGACGCGGAATTCTTGCTGCATTTCATGAACTCGATCCAAGTGCTGCTCAGCAACATTGTTCTGTTCCCCAAGGTCCGAATCCAAATCGAACAACCAAACATGATTCGGCACCTCGATCATTTTCCAATTCCCTTTTCGCATCGCACTGTTGTCGCCATTACGCCAATAAAGCGATTGGTGTGGTGAGTCGGTCCGTTGACCGCTCAACCACGGGCGCAGATCGACGCCATCTGTCTTGATTGCGTCTGGCAAGCTCAATCCCGCAACCGAACAACAAGTCGGCATGATATCGAGGGCACTGACGACACCATCGCAAATACTGCCACCTTTGATGCGAGACGGCCATTGAATGATCAGCGGGACACGAACACCGCCTTCAAACAAGAACAACTTACCCATTCTCAATGGCCCATTGCTCTGCACACCGGTATACAGCGGCCCGCCATTGTCGTTCAAGAAAATGACAAGCGTATTTTCGGCCATCCCTGTTTCTGATACCGCATCAACGATACGGCCAACGGCATCATCCATCGCAGAAGTCATCGCATAATAAACACGCCGCTTGAAATCTTGGACGTGGACGAATCGCTTTTGGTATTCTTTTGTCGCCTGCAACGGCGTATGAACCGCATTGAAAGGCACGTACAAAAAGTACGGCTGTTTAGGCTGCTGCCGTTTGATAAAGCTGACCGCTTCACGTGCAAATGCATCTGTTAAATAACCGGTCTCAGCCTCGGGTTCGAACTCTCTCAACATCGGTGATGCCGATCCTGCCCCACCACCAATTTCAATCTCGGTTTTCGATAAATCGCTTCGCGGTATAAATGCGTGGGCTCCAGCAAGGAAACCGTAAAAGAAATCGAATCCACGATTAGCCGGATGATACTGGCGACGACTTCCTTGATGCCATTTCCCGACCATGCCAGTTCGGTAGCCTGCCTGTCGCAAGGTATCCGCGATCGTAATTGCAGATGGATCGAGACCACGCCCCAACCGTTCGGTTATCGCGCGTGACGAAGTGTTGAATTCAAATCCAAATCGTTGCTGATACTGCCCGGTCAACAGTCCTGCTCGTGATGGACTGCACGTTCCAGCAGTCACATACGCGTTCGTAAATTTCATCCCTCGCGATGCCAATGCGTCAATTCTCGGCGTGGGTATCTCCGACGAGCCAAAGCATCCAAGATCGCCATAGCCCAAATCATCCGCAAATAACAAGACAATGTTGGGGCGATCCGCGTCGGATTCGATTTCAATCGAATCAATCAAACTCTGTTTCGCCGCTTGCTGTGCAGCAGACAGCGGTGGAAAAACGGCTCGCTGCCTGGCTGCATCCGACTGCTGTCCTTGCGCGAATACAGGAATTCCAAATAACAATAGCGTGCAAACAGTTCGTTCTACCAGCATCATCCGCGGCCTCATAAAGGTTTGCTTAAACTCACTTGGTCACACTTGGGACAGTGGTAACTTAGCAGCGATTCCAAATATCGTTGTGCGAGGTAGCAAAATTTTCCTGTCTGTGCTCAATGCTGATGGGACGCATCGCCGTCAACGCGATGCGGGCGACCGCGACCACTCACGCCCTAACAACAAGCAACACCATCTCGCTGAAAAACACCGCCGCAGAATATTTCCCAGAAGCGTGAGTTTTCATGCGGCCGAACACTTAATACAGTTTGTTACCCACCGGTAGACGGCGTTGCTTTAGATTCTCCGTGCAACACAACCCCGCGAAACCGTCTGGCGGACGCATCATCGAATTCCATCCCGACAGAAATGCTCCGATCCACACCTCGAGAATGGCCCTGCGATTGGAGCGTCTTACTTGGGTCCGTGTTCCGAAGCTCGCTGCCAGAGCATTCACCGGCCGATGTTGAACCAAACTGATTCCCAAGAACTACGGGGCACCAACAACGTCGAGGACCCTGGCGAGGATTCAAACAACCACCAAACCGACTCGGCCACGTTGGAGCAACTCTCGAAGACCAAACAACCCGATACCTGCCTCACGCAACACCAGCAATAAAACAAAACGTTTTAAAGCAGCGACTTGCTGGAGCAAATTGCCAGACCGTCGGTCAGAATCAAACAAGATTTACAAACGCAGAGGCTCTCATTGAACGAGGTGCGAAGTTCAACCGGACTAGCAATCGAAGCAACAGACAAGTCACCACGCGTGCCGACGCA
>JARGNK010000070.1:14220-16039 GCA_029213145.1 Rubripirellula sp.
CTTGAACTCGAAAAAATCGAAATACTTCAGAAATTGAGCATCGAAAAACGTCAAGTCGCAGACGAATCGACAATGGCGACGGAATTAATCGATACATTTTCTATGGATTAGATTCTCAAACTTCCAGCTTCCATCCAAACAGTGAGTCGAAAGCCGTGATCCGAAACGTCCTGCTAGTGGCTCTTGCCCTGACTGGTTTGACCAGGAACGCGGAGGCCGACTGGCCTCAATTCCGCGGTCCAAATGCATCCGGTGTCGCGGTCGGAAAAACACCACCACTTGAATTCGGTCCCGAAAAAAACGAGCGTTGGCGGTTGGCACTCGAATCTGGTCACAGCTCACCCGTGATCAGCGGTGACGCGATTTTCCTGACAACCTACGATTCTGAAAGCAAACGCCTGAACGTCGTATGCATCGATCGCGAGGAGGGTTCGGTTCGATGGAAGCGACCTGTCGAAGCAACCGAGATCGAACGGGGGCACCCATCCTTCAATCCGGCGAGCAGTACACCGGCGGCTGATGGTGAACGCGTGGTTGCCTACTTTGGCTCCTGCGGCCTCGTTTGCTTTGACAGGCAGGGCACTCTGCAATGGCAGTTTCCTCTGCCTCTAACCAAGTCTTACTCCGGCAACGCGACATCACCAATTATTGCAGGTGACCAGGTGATCCTGTATCGCGGCAATTACATCGATCATTTTTTGCTTTCGGTAGATAAAAAGACAGGCAAGGAGCGTTGGCGTTCCCCCCAAGCTGAACCCTTTCGCCCAGAACTCGCCTGCTCTGCCGTTCCAGTGGTCGCGAAAGACTTGCTCGTTTTACACGGGGCTCGGAGTGTTCAAGGGATTGACCTTGAATCCGGTGGACAAAGGTGGGTGACCAAATGCGCGACAACCGCAACCAGCACTCCGCTAATCGTGAACGGGCGAGTGATTGTTGCCGCTTGGAACAAGATGGGTGAACCTGCCTTGCGGCCGGAATTCCCCAACTTCAAAACGCTCATTGGCGAACACGATCACGACAAGAATGGAGTGATCCAACCGGAAGAATTTCCTGAACTCTGGATCTTCCACCGCCCGGAAGGTATCGAAGCACCTCAGAATGGAGCAAAGATCCGATTCAAGTCAGTTGACCAGGATAAGAACGCCGAAATCTCGATATCAGAATGGGAGCAGCAACTGCGCAACCTTGATCGGTTTCGCCAGGGCTATGAAAACCACGGTCTGCTCTCGCTCCCGACGGATGGATCCGGTGTTTTGAGCGACAGCGATGTGATCACCTTAGAAACTCAAGGGATTCCGGAAGTACCATCTCCAATTTCCGATGGCCGCTTTGTCTATCTCGTCAAGAATGGCGGGCAGGTCACATGCATCGATCTGCAAACCGGCCAGCGAATCTACCGAAAACGCACCGGCGGACGGGGCACCCACTATGCTTCGCCAATCATCGCTGGAAACCACCTTTACATCGCCGATGGCAGTGGCCGTATTGCCGTCATGACCCTGGGCGAAGATCCACAAGTAATCTCGCGCAATGAGATGGAAGAAGGTGTCTACGCAACACCTGCAGCCAGTGATGGCATCCTTTATGTAAGAACCCATTCGATGCTTTATGCCTTCGAAAAAACGGACTGATAAAGTGCGGTGCCACGATTTCACCGAATCACTTCCCCAGGCAAAACCGGGGCGTCGTCACTATCTCTGAGGCTGCCGTCGCCGACCCAGCTTCTTCAGCGAACATCCTCACCAATCGTTGGTTTGCACGGACGACAGCAGTTGCACAGACAATGACAGCAGTTGCACAGACAATGATATTCGTGCCG